>JACRLO010000032.1:3412-98038 GCA_016235245.1 Nitrospirota bacterium
ACCCGTCCATTTCCGGCATACGCACATCCATCAGCACGATCGCAAAGTCATGCTTCAAAGAGAGGCCCAGCGCTTCATTGCCCGAGCCAGCCTTGTATATGGCAAGCCCCATATCCTCCAGAAGTCCTTCAAGCGCAACCAGGTTCTCAGGCCGGTCGTCTACCAGCAATACCGGTATCTTTTCGGGTTCAGTCATTTCCGTTTATTCCCTCTTCAGGTTACGTCTGCCGGTAGAGCCAGACCCGCAGGAGCGAAAGGAGCTTTTCAATATCGAGCGGCTTGGATATATAGTCGCTTGCCCCGGCCTGAATGCATTTTTCCTGGTCCCCTGCCATTGCCTTGGCGGTCATGGCAATAATAGGCAGATTCCGGCAGCGAGGGTCGAGGCGGATCGCGCGGATCGCCTCGTACCCGTCCATCTCGGGCATCATGATGTCCATGAGAACGATATTAATATCCTGATGCTCCCGTATTCTGGCCAGGGCCTCCTTCCCGTTTTCAGCCTCGATGATGACCATGTTTTTGTCTGACAGGATGCTCGAGAGGGAAAAGACGTTGCGCATATCGTCATCCACCAGCAGCACTTTTTTCCCCTCAAGCATGGCCTCCCGGTCGAGCGCAGCCCGTATCATCTTCTGCTTTTCCCGGGGCAGATCGTTTTCGACCATATGGAGAAAGAGGGTCACTTCATTTAAAAGCCGTTCCGGACCCTTTGCCCCCTTGATAATGATACTGCGTGCGTAATGCTGCAGTTTCAGCTCCTCCTCATGGGAAAGGTCGCGGCCGGTATGTATTATGACCGGGATGCTCCTGAGCTTCTCATCCCGGTGTATATGTTCAAGCAGATCAAAGCCGGACATGTCCGGCAGGCCGATATCAAGGACAATGCAGTCAATCTGCCTTTGGCCGAGGATATCGATTGCCTCTCTGCCGGTGCCGGCAACACTGATCTCAAGGCTGCGGTCCTGCAGGAGACTCGTCATGCTCTGGGCCTCGCCCGCATTGTCCTCGATGATAAGCAGTCTTCTCATGGTCTTTGTGACACTTTTCTCTATGCTGCTGAATACCTCTTCCAGCTGGGCAGGCGTGACCGGTTTTGTGAAAAACCCGACAGCGCCCATTGCCATGCCCTTCAAGCGTTCGTCAAGACAGGTAATGAAATGGACCGGGATATGACGGGTAGCAGGATTGTCCTTGAGGCTCCGCATGACACTCCAGCCATCCATGCCAGGCAGCATCACATCGAGTATGACCGCAGACGGCAGATACGTTTCAACCAGATGAATGCCGCTTGTGCCGTCTGCAGCCACAATACAGCCGAACCCTTTATCCCTGACCATGGTCATCAGGGTCCGGGCAAAATTCAGGTCGTCCTCGATAATCAATATGCTCTTATCATCCTTTTTAAGTCTGTCCCTGTCGTCCGGCAGAGGCCTCATAATCTGAAGCAGTCCGGCAGTTTCAGCACTATCAGCCTGAGCTGCAACCGCAGGCATCCCTGTTTGGGGGGCATTCAGAAGAGTCGGGGCCGGTGGGCCGTCAGCGGCTTTCCCGGAAACAGGGAGATAAAGGGTGAACGTACTGCCCTTGCCTCTTTCGCTTTCAAGCGTAATGTCGCCTCCCATCCTGCGGGCCAGCTGCAGTGATATGGACAACCCCAGCCCGGTTCCTCCAAACTTGCGGCTCGTGCTGCCGTCTGCCTGCTGAAAGGCCTGAAATACGAGGTCATGCTTGTCCTTCTCAATCCCGATCCCGGTGTCCCTTACCATGAAGGAGACCGCAGGCATTGACAAAGGGTTTGCCCCGGCAGGGGCAGCTATACTGAGTTCGACAGAGCCTTTTTCCGTAAACTTGAAGGCATTTGAAAGCAGGTTTTTCAATATCTGCTCGGTGCGCTGCTCATCTATCCTGAGCTTTTTCGGTGTGCTCTCCTGGACGATAACGCTGAAGTCAAGGCCCTTCTGCCCGGCCTGTGGCCTGAACATCTCTTCGAGGTTTCTACAAAAGGCACCAGTCTCGACATCTTCATAAAGCAGTTCAAGCCGGCCGGCCTCCACCTTCGAGAGGTCAAGGATATCATTGATCAGGTTCAGGAGGTCCTTGCCTGCACTGTGTATGGTCGCGGCAAACTCCTGCTGTCTGTCTGTCAGGGTGCCCTCCTTGTTCTCTATAAGCAGGCTCGACAGGATCATCATACTGTTTAGGGGCGTGCGGAGCTCGTGGGACATATTGGCGAGAAATTCTGATTTATACGAGCTCGTCTTCTCCAGCTCAGCCGCCTTGCGCTTTAGTTCTGTGCTTGCTGCCTCGATTTCCCGGTTCTTTATCTGGATCTGCTTGCCCTGCTGTTCGAGCATCTCGGCCCGCTCTTCAAGTTCTTCGTTGGTCTGCTGCAGTTCCTCCTGCTGCACCCTGAGTTCCTCTGTCTGCTGCTGGGTCTGCTCAAGGAGCTCGTTTATACGCTGGCGGGAGTGCGATACCCCAAGCCCAATGGCAATGCCCTCCATAGCCTGACTCAGGAAATCGAGCTCGTTATCGCTGAAAGGCCTGAAGGTGCCGAGTTCCATGGCAGCCACGAGCTGTCCGTTATGCAGCAGCGGCAGGGCAACAATATTTTGCGGCACCGACTCGCCAAGGGCGGAGCCGATCTTCACGTAGTCAGGTGGAATATTTGAAAGGCATATCGTCTTTTTTTCAAGGGCCGCCTGTCCGATGAGACCTTCTCCGGGCTTAAAGCGGTCCCCCAGATGCTTACGGTGAGTAAAGGCGTAGGTGGCAGCAAGTACAAGGGCCGCTCCCCTTTCGTCATAGAGATAAAAAGCGCCTGCGCCTGCCTTGAGGTACTCAGACAGGAAGGTCAGGACCTTGTCCGCCATCTCCTCGGTCTTCTGCTCTCCTCTCATCAGGGCATTTAATTCGTTAAGGCCTGTCTTTAACCAGTCGCGTCCCTGTTCCTCATGCCGGCTCTTCCGCAGCGATTCGGTCATCCGCGCAAATGCCTGATCAAACGAAAACTGTACTTCGCTCATGCCTATGATAGCCTTAAGCAGCAAACCGGCTTCGTCCCGACTGAACCGTTCCTCTTCAAACGTCAATGGCTTTGTAATAGTCACGTCCCGTCCGAGATCTCCGTTTGCAATAGCCTCCAGCAGTTGGGCCTTTTCTTTTCCCCCTGCCTGCTGCAGCTGGACCGAATCGAGCACCAGACGCAAGGGGTTGACGATACTGCGGCTGATCAGTATGGATATAACAGCCGCAAGCAGCGAGGCGCTTAATGCAAGAATCAGCATGATCCTGCCGGTTTCCGCCGCATTGGCGATATCAGCAGTCGAAGTCTCTCCGGCAATCTTGGTCAAATGAGCCGACAATTTCTCAATAGCTTCGATTATTTCCTTTTCATTCTCGTAGGCAGTCACCGTCAGGTATTCAAAAGCCTCCCTGTCTTTATTCTGCTTGGCCAGTTCCAGGACTTTTTCCTGGTGTCGGATATATTCATTGTGGACATCCATCAAGGCGTCAAACAGCTGCTTTGCTTCGACATCGGGAAGGGTCTTTTCCAGATCCTTCGCGGTCTTTGTAACAATTCCGCGAAATTTTATTACGCGGCCTTCATAATACTCGATCTTCTTGAGGTCATTTTCAAGGATACTCTCACGAAGATTTGCGCGTACCCGCTGGAAATTTGAACTGACATCGCCAACCAGATTTATCGCAAGGACACCTTTTTCGTAGAGTCTGGTGTCAGATTCCCGCATTTTGTTGATCTGAACATAGCTGAACAGCCCAAGCGCAAGGGCAATAACTACCACAACCGCATATCCCGAGATCAGTTTATTTCTTATCTTCATATTTCCGTACCAGCCCATTTATCAACCTCCGCCTGTTTGAAAAGATAATAATGCGTTCATCCCAACTGCCCTGTGCTGCCTGATCCTGTCTGTTTCTCCAGTTCCTGTATCCTGTTCTTCAATTCGATCATCTTCAGTTCCCTGCCGACGAATAACTTATTGAATTTTTCGAGTTCAGCGTTTTTCTCCACAAGCTCGGCAGTTCGCTCCTTTACACGCTGTTCCAACTCTTCGTTCAGTTTGCGGATATCATCTTCGGCCTTTTTGCGTTCAGAAATCTCCGCCAGAAGTTCGCTGTTGGCCTGAGCCAACTCGGCAGTCCGCTGCTCAACCCTATGTTCGAGTGTTGCTTTCGACTCCTGCAGCTCCAGTGCAACTTTGGCAAAGGCGTCGGTCAGAAGGTTCACGCCATTCACCAGTTCCCGCCATTTTCCGCTGAAGAGACCCGCATTGCCGCGACTGTCGAGCTTGCCTTCCTTAACAGCCAGAATAAGGCCGTCCGTCTCGCTCAGCACCTGCTGAATAATGGTTTTCATCCGCTGAAAGGTATTAGACAGCACACCGATTTCATCATGCCTCCGGGTATCTGCCTCCTGGCTGAAGTCACCGTCCGCAATTTGATTGGCAATATCCAGGATTTTGGAGAGAGGCTGTAACACCAGACCGATCAGGAAATACGCAAAGACACTGCCGCAGATGGTAAAAAAGAGGAGAAGCAGCATGCTCCGCTCAACGATCTTCCTTTCTGTTTCCTTCATGGAGGCTTTTGAGAAGACCAACCGGACCCAGCCGATATGTTCCCTGAGCGTTTTTACACTGTCGGTCTCATAGAGGACGTCTGTCTCGTCCTGCATCCTCAGCGCAAAAACAGGGGCATAAAAGACAAAGAAGCCGCTTTCCTCTGAACTGTAAATCTGTCCGTTTGAATTCAGGGCAGGCGTCGGCCCTGACCTCGGGGGGCCATCGTGCATCAATTCCTTCATGCTGCTGTCATAAAATGTGACTGAATATATATCTGATCTGGCTTTCAGGAATAAGACGATATCTTTCAGAAGCCGGGGGCTTCCTGAGAGGATCGGCAATTCACCATTCTTGGTCGCCAAAGACGTTATGGTTTCTGCCCTCTTGATGATCTCCATTCGTATGATGTTCTTCTCGGTGTTGATTGACTCCCAGGTATATACGAGTGAGATGACTGCGATGACCGATATCATGGATAGAAGCGCCTTTGTTTTAAGGATCATTTTCATGGATAGATCCTCCTGGCCATTTTCAGCATCTCATCAGGTATGCGGATGCCCATCTTTCCGGCGGTTTCCGTATTCAGATAGAGGTCGAAACGCCTGGACGCTGCAGGGGGGAGTTGCTCGACCTGCGTGCCGTTGAGCACTGCTGACGCATACTCGCCTATCATCCTGCCATGACTGAGGAGGTCCACTACCAGGGCAAGCAGGGCACCATCCCTGACCTGTCGTTCTGAAATGCCCAGAAGGGGGATACTCTTTCTGAAAGAGAGAAGATAGGTCTCTTCCATGGCAGTTGGTGTCAGGATAGAGACATTAGGAAGGAACAGGATAGCATCCATATTGCCAAGCTGTTTAAGCGTGTCGACAAATTCAACGCTGTTTTTTACGCTGTAGTCGTTCCAGCGCGGAAGGCTGTGCCCATCCAGGATATTAATTTGTTCGCGGCTGCCTATAACAGCCACAGTCTTAATGGAATTGAGATATTTCTTAACCAGATCTGCGTATTCCCTGACCGGGGTTGCCATATAAATACCGGTTAGGTTCTGCCTGCTGATGGCAGGGGGGGTGAGAATTAAACCGTAAATAACCGGAATGTCTGTCGGCAGGGTTTGGGCCTCGGCAAGAGCATCCCGGCCAAGCGCTATCACGATCCTGCACTGCTCCTTTCCGACAATGCGGCGGAGCGTCCCTTTTGTCTCGTCCGGAGAATAGATACTGATGGAGCTCCTCAGCGTCTTCCTGATTCCGGAAATGACCTCAGCAACCAGTTTGAGTTGCGTATCGCCTATGATAACGACCTCTGCCGCCTCAGCCCTCGATATAAGCATCACCGGGGCAAGTGCGGCAAAGAGCGTAATCAGTATGAAGAGACCGCTTCTTTTCACCATAACCTCAAAGGTTGTATGTAAGCGTCTTGCAGCAATGCCCTTTCCCTTAAAATTTATACACGATATTTACCAATACCGAAATGCCTTCGCGAGGGAAATCATCCGGAATCTTGTTGGCACCTCCGGAGGTGTCCGGATCATGGTAATGCTTGTTAAACAGGTTGTGGCCGACCAGCTGAAACTCCAGGCCCTTGTATAACCCATGGGCTGTTAAGGCAATATCCACTGTTGTATATGAAGGCATCTCAGACCGGATGTCACCCTGGGCGCGGGGCCGTGCGCCTGTCCACTGGATATCGCCATGCAGATTCAGATATCGGCTCAGACCGTAATTCAGACTGGCAGTTGCCCGATGGGAGGGGACGTATGGCAAACGCTGGCCGGTGACGCCGTCACGCGGGTCCTGCCAGGCATAGGTCGTTTTCCAGCGGATGGAATCAAAGGCCCTGCCTTGCAGCCCCGCCTCCACTCCCTGAATATCGGCCCTGCCTGCATTGATAAAGCTGGTAGGGGTCACGCTGCCGTCTCTCGTGATCAAATCGTCAATGTCGCTATGGAAGTAGTTGAGTTCAAGCTGTAGTGTTCGTGAAATACGATATGCCACCCCCGCCTCAAGAGTCTCGATCCTTTCCGGCTTGAGATTTGGGTTGCCTGCATTTGATACCGTGTTTATGTTGTACAGCTCCTGGAAATTGGGGGCGCGGAAGGCCCGGCCATAGAGCAGTTTCAAATCGGCGTTTTCCAGAACAGTCCATACCAGACCTGCCCGCGGGCTGATGGCATCGCCAAAGTCACTATAGTGGTCATAACGGGCGCCTACGGTCAGATTGATACTCTTTGACAACTGCCACTCGTCCTGAAGGTAAAACGATGCATTCTGCCTCCCCACCTCCCGGTTCCAGTTGGCCACCTCCTGGAGCGGACCAACATAAGCTCCTGTCAATGGATTGAAGTTGGCAAGTCGTTTGACCCCGTACTGCTGGAAATCCTCGTAGACCAGACCCGTGCTCAGGCGGTTCCCTTTGAAAGGCTCCCAAGCGATCTGCCACTCTGTGCCGATAGTCCCATTTTGCATTATAGGCTCGCCTATCCTTCCCTCGGGGAAGCTGTTATTGAATCCGTTGGGGAGAGACTTGACAAGCGGGTCCTGGCTGTAGTGATCGTAATAGAGCTTGATCGTGGCGTCAAGATTCTCACTGATGCGCCGGTTCCAGGCAAGCTCACCCCAGTAGTTTTCGATATCACAATAATGGTTGGTTCTGTCCGTGACTGCAAAACCGAAGCCGATATAGTACCCTTTACGCGAAGTGAGATAGTGCCCCCTGAAGGAGAAGTCGCCGTAGACTACCTTCAGGAAGGCATCAGTCTGTTTGACATCAAGATGCGGTGCACCCGGCGCAGCTGAAAAAGGCGTGCTCCTGAGGACGTCTGACGCTACACGCAGATTGGGGCCGCTGCTGCGGTAGTAGTCTATACTCCCCGAGGCTGCCAGCTTGTCGCCATGGACAGCAGCTCCAACCAGATTGCCCTTAAAGGTATCAAAACTGCCGCCGCTTATCTTTGTCTCCAGACCGTCAATCTCTTCGGCATCACGGGTGATGATATTGATCGTGGCCATGAAGGCGCTGCTGCCATAGAGTGCGGAACCCGGGCCGCGTACCACCTCCACCTGTTTTATATTCTCGACCGGAAGTGTATCGGCCAAGAGATGAAGACCGCTGCCAAATGAATTCTTATTAATGGAGTGCCCGTCGATCATAATCAGGATTTTTTCATTGAACGTCGTTCTTATCCCGCGCACCTCAATCATATTTACACCATATTCATTCATCGAGATGCCGACTCCAGGCACCATCTTCAGTACGTCAAGCAGATTGCGCGCACCCATATCCCTGATTTCATCAGCGGTGATGACGGTGGCAACGGCAGGGGCCTTGCGCAGCGGAGTTGAGCGTTTAGTGGCGGTGACAAGGTCTTTTTCTTCATACAGGAGCTGAAGCTCGGCTGTTTCGTCAGGAGCCGCTGCCGCAGTCGCCTGAGGGGTCTGGGTCACGGTCTCAACTGCCTCCGCCTGCCAACTGGGGAGTAACAGACAGAACAGAAACAGCACAACAAATAACGATTGGACTTTCATGCCTTGCCTCCTTCCAGTTCCTTTATCTTCTCCTTTAATTCCTTCATGCGCAGCTCCCTGCCAACAAAGAGTTTGTTCATCTTTCCGAGTTCCGCGTTCTTCTGCTGCAGTTCCGCAGTCCGCTCCTTTACACGCTGCTCGAGCTCATCATTGAGCTTGTGCAGCTCATCCTCCACCCGTTTGCGTTCGGAGATGTCGGTGATTATCCCTTCAATGGCTATGATGCTACCCCCCTCATCACGGATCAGGATGTTCCGCTGGTTTATCCAGCGAATCTCCCCAGACTTATGGATGATCGGGAACTCATAGGTGGGGGGCATATCCCCCTGCAGCAGTCCCGACCACTGTTCTTCAAAATACCCATGCCAGTCCGGAGGGATGATCTTACGTATCAATTGCGGCGAGGCGTAGAATTCCTCAGGAGCATATCCCGACAACTCCGCAGCAGCAGGACTCATGTACTCATATCTGCCGTCAGGAAGCGACATACGATAGATGACGTCGCGGGCGTTCTCCGCAAGTCGACGGAACCGCTCCTCGCTCTTTTTCAGCGCCTCTTCAGCCCGCCTGCGCCCGGTAATATCGCGGACATATGCGCAGTTGTATTCCTTTTCGTTGAATTCGACATGGTTGGCGGTTATTTCGACCGGAATCCGCCGGCCGTCTTTCCCTGTAAGCAACGTCTCGAACCTGAGAAACCTGCATCTCCTGAGCTCTTCCCAATGCTCCTGCCAGGCAACGCCTGTATGTTCAGGATTGAGATCACACGTCTTCAGATGCAAAAAATCATCGTCAGAATATCCGAGCAATTCACAGGCCGCCCTGTTCCAGTATGAATACGATCCGTCCGGCCTGATCCAGAAAATTATATCGGCCGATCGGTCGACCGAAAACTGTGTGACCAGGAGTCTGGCTTCGATGCGCTTGCGTTCTTCGAGCTCAAGCTGCAAATCTTCGTTGGCTTTATGCAGTTCTGCGGTCCGCTCAATGACCCTTTTTTCGAGTTCCTCATTCGCCCTGCGGAGTTTCTCTTCAACGCGCCTGAGTTCGGTAACGTCGCGCATGACCACAACTGCACCAATCTTCCTGCCGCTCTCATCCCTGATCACGCTCCCATTGGCGAGTATAAAGCGTGCAGTCCTGCCCTTGACAACGATCGCCATGCCGGCATCTACAACGATTTCACCCTTAAAGGCCCTGGCAAGAGGTATCTCCTCTGTCAACAGGGGGGTGACCCCATCAGAGCGGTAGAGGTCATAATGTTTCGCCCATTCTTCGGGTGGGAGCTTCCTGGGGTCCATACCATGCCACTGCCTGGCGGTGCGGTTGAAAAGGGTAAGACTGCCTTCAGCGTCGCAGGCTACCACGCCGTCTGCCATACTCTCAAGCAGAGAGCGGCTGAACTCGCGCTCCCCGATTAACGCCATCTCAGCCCTCTTGTGCTCAATAATCTCCTTCTCCAACACTTCATTCGATTTACTCAATTCGTCATATGCCCTTTTTAGCGTACTTTGCCTGAGCATCTCATTTTTCAGTATGACTGCAGCATAATTAAAAAAGGCCGGAAGATAGGCCCTCAACTCCCTCATATCCATATGCAGATTTTCCATTTTGATAACGCCGACAATGTCGCTGCCGACTACAAGCGGAACAACCCAGGTCCATGCCCTGGTAAACTCGGGCGTATTCATCAGCGTGTTGCTGAAGTCATGTTCATATTCCATGGCAGCGCGTTTCTGCAGCACCGCATTCACCTGTGGGTCGTCAATTGCTTCGACCTTCTTTGCTCTGCCGAAAACATCCGCATAATAGATATCCCTGTTGATTGCATAGACGATGAGGTTCGTCCCGCCAATGGTATCGAGAACAGCCCTGAGCATATTCTCGATGGTATTTTCGAGGCCCGGCGTCTCACTCAGTTTCATCATCATGTGGTTGATAATCTGGAGGCAGGACTTTTCCTGCGCAAGCCGTGTGGTTCGCTCCTGCAGATTCGAAAGTTCGTCTTTCGCTATGCGTATCATCTCGCTCATGTCAGTCTGTCACCGCGTTTCATAACTGCCGAATTCATATGCAGCCTCAAGCATGGTCCTGATATTCTCCTCAGGAATCGCGTAGGGCATCACCCCTGTACCGAACAAAAAGCGTCCTCCCGGCATTCCGGCCCCGATTATTCTCCTGACCTCCGCCCTTATTTCTTCCGTGGTCCAGTCGATCAGTTTAATATCATTGATAACGCCACAGGTCAGCGCCCGGCTGTTAATGATCCTTTTGCCCTCCGCTATGTCATCGAGCGGGCTGAGATAATACGTCCCGATGCCTGTCTTTTCCATGACCGCCTCTATGGATGCCGTCAGCCGCGCCATACCGCAGTAAAAAACGACGCCCTGCGTGCCGCCAGGATTAAGGTCCTTTTCCATCCAGGGCAGGGATACCCCATCGAATATTTTCTTCGTGACGAAATCAGTTGAGCCGAAGGCGTTTGCATAGACGAAAACATCCACGCCGGCTGCGCGGTACGCTGCGATCTCTTTTCTGAAAAAGTCCGAGCACTTGCCGAGGAGCTCATCCCGCACGGCAACCGGTCCGATGAGCAGCAGTTCCAGCCACTTTTCCATGCCCATCAACAGAGCAGGCAGGGTCATCGATGCGGTCACATAGGCGCAGATCGGATACCTGCCAGCCGACTCCTGCTTCAGTATCCGCAGACAATTCAATTCCTCCTGAAAGACCGGATGATCAGTGACAGACTCAGGCACAAGCAGGTTATGGACATCGTCATAGGACTTTATTACAAAGTCCTGCACATTCGGAGGTCCGTCCTTGGCAAAGAGAATTTTTTTGCAGCCCAGCAGTTCGGCTTCCTTGCCGACATAGAAAAGACTCCAAAGGTTGTCATACCCATATTTTTCGCGCATCCGGAGCTGGGCCTCAGCCACATGTTCTCCTTTGGAAAAATATTCTTCGATCGACATGCCGAGCACCTTCGCGCCCTGGTCGCTCATGTTGCAGAATACCGGTATGCGGTCCGACGGTTCACCCTTGATTGCAGCAATCAGCCTGTCCATCCCCGTGATCATTTCCCCACCTCCCGGATACAATCTTCAATAACCCGGCCAGCCGTAACGCCGTCTTCAGCCCATGCATCTGCAAGCACAGCCTTATAGAGGTCATGGGCAAAATGAAACGGAGCTCCGCCGACCACGATCCTGATCGTGTCTTCGAGTCCGCGTTCTTTCAGTATCTGCCGGACCCGAAGGCAGCCGTTATCACCCTTGGCAGTATGGACCATCATGGCCGATATGGCGATCACCTCGGCGTTGCGTGCGACGGCCTCATCCACAAAGCGTTCGGGCGTGACATTGACGCCCAGATCAGTCACTTCGATCATACGGGCCTTGAGGCAGCCGATCACAATCCTCTTGCCAAGAGAATGCATATCGCCCTGCGCCGTCCCGATCACCACATGCCCTGCTACCGAAGGCGATACGGTAAATTTTGGGATCATCTCATCCGCAACTTCAGAGGCGATCTGGGCAGTCATGAAGTGCTGTGCCAGATTAGAGTCAAAGTTTTCGCTGATCGACCTTATCATGCCCTCCATTGCAGGCAGGACCACTCTGAAAACAATATCCTCCGGCGACATCCCCCTGTCTACGGCTTCATGGACAATGCGAAGCGCCCTTTCGCGGTCGGTATCGAAGATCGCCTCGCTATATTCTCTGATAACGCGGTCCAGCATTGCAGCCTCCTGTTTTATCCTGTGGCTTCGGAATCTCCGCTCCAGGGCCGCAAACGGAGATCCCGGATAAAAACATCTTCATATTCAGGAAGATATGACATATTGATAACAACGCTCCCTTTGTGCGGCCCCCCGGAGGCTCCGGGATTGCGGCATTCAGTCAGCAGCTTCTCAGCGCCTGCCAGGGCCGTATTGCCGCACAACTCAACATGCTGAAGGTCAACCGGCGGAAGCAGTCCGATCGCAATAGCGTTTGCCGCATCCAGATAACTCCCAAAGGCGCCGCTGACGCAGACTCGCCTGATTTCACTCAAGCGCAGTCCGGCCTTTCTGATCAGGCACTGAGCAGACGCAGAGACTCCGGCCTTTGCACGCTGCAGAGCGTCAATGTCCTGAGCAGTCACGATAATGTTCTCCTCTTTACTTATCGGCACAAAACCTTTTTTCCCTGCATCCCCCTTTAACCTGCCCGATTCTGAGAGGAGCCCGGACCGCAGCATACAGGCAGAGATATCAATAAGACCCGAGCCGCATATCCCTTCAGGAGCCCCGCCGCCTATTACGTCAGGTATAAAGACTGAATGAACCGGATCACACTGCACGCGGCAGATGGCCCCCGGCTCTGCAGCCATGCCGCACCTGATCCCGCTGCCTTCAAAGGCAGGACCGCCCGCAGCCGATGTAGCCCAGAGGCGGCTGCCATCCCATAGCGCGATCTCCGTATTCGCGCCAAAATCGAGCAGCAGAGAGCCGACCTGCCCCCCGGCAAGTCCTGTTGCAATAATCCCGGCATAAAGATCCGAGCCGACAAACCCTGCCATCGGCTGAACAACTTCGATCCTGCAGGCCGAATTGACGCCCCAGTTTTCACGTATGCCCTGCAAATCCGGAAACCTGCATTCAATCACCTGGTTCCACATCCCGGGCCTAAGCAGAGCGTCATATCCCTGACCGGTCAGGAGCGCAAGCATGGCAGTATTTCCGACAACCGACACCTTTCTTATGTCAGAAACAGAGACTGCATGGTCAGTGCAGAGGCCCCGGATCAGCAAACCTATGGTCTCTCGAGCAGAACCGCTGAGCTCCCCGGCCGATGCTGCCGACTCCGACGCAGCGGTAAGCCTCGACAGCACATCAGCCCCGAACTCGGCCTGCGGGTTCCGGAGGCTTCGCCTTCCGATGCACTGCTTCCCGGCCAGGTCCCAGAGACTGACACGGACCTCCGTGGTCCCCAGATCTATTGCCGCGCCATAGCCGGTCATTTCTGTGCAGTTCTGTGTAATTGTCGAGACGCCGCAGTACGGCACCTTGTCAAGACGATCTCCGCTCATAAAACATCCGGCTTCGATTCCAGCACGGCAATCTTTTCCTTCAGTTGCACCATGCGCAATTCCCTGCCGACAAAAAGCTTGTTCATGCGCTCCAGTTCCTGGTTCTTCTCCTGCAGTTCAGCAGTTCTGTCCTTCACCCGCTGTTCGAGCTCTTCGTTCAGCCTCCGAAGCTCTCCCTCCGCGCGCTTGCGATCGGTGATGTCGCTCCAGATGGTGAGTGCACTTACGACATTTCCGGTTTCATCAAATTCCGGCACAATGCGCACAAACCAATATATTTGCTTCCCCTCTTTGGTCCAGTTCAAGTCGACACTGGCAACCGTGGATGATCCCATTGCAGCCATAAGCTTTTCCGTGAAAACGTCCGCCATGGGCGCCAGTTCGGTCGAGAGCTCGGTCGGTTTTTTACCGATGACCTCCTGCGATGAAAGGTGGTTTACCCGCTCAAACTCCGGATTAACATACATACGCCTGCCCTCCCGGTCATAGCGAACGATGACATCGGGCGTATTTTCAACTACCGCTCGGAATGCCTGTTCACTGGCGCGAAGCCTAAGTTCTGCATTCCTGCGCTCAGTCATATCCCGGGATAATACGGCAACGCCAATGACCGAATTGTCTTCCGCGAGAATGGGATTATGTGATACTTCGAAATACAACCTTGAGAGGGCGTCTTCACCGGAATAAGCCAATACAACGAAACGCTCGCCCGCAAGCGCCCGATCAAGGTTCCGTTGTGCTTTTTCCCGGTCCTCCGGCACGGTCATAAAATCCAGCAGACGCTCGCCGGTCCGAATCTCCCGGCCGTAGATCGCCTGCATGACCGCAGCGTGGCCGGCATTGAAACTCGTATAGCGGTAGTGCCGGTCTACGGAAAAAATAAGGGCATCGGCACTCTCGATGATACCCCGCAGGGTCGAGTATTGCTCTTTCAGCGCCTCCCTCTCGCGAATAAGGTCATGTTCCGTTGTGAAGAGTCTGGTCGAAGCATAGTTCAGGGATGCCCCCAGTTCTTCGATTTCGATGGCCTGATGCCCAACCTCCATCTGGTCGCCTTTGCGTTCGTCAAGACTGCGCGCAAAAGAGCTGAGACGACCGACAGCCAATACTGTCGGTCGCAGCACGAGAAGGAGCATAAATCCACTGCAGACGACCCATAAAAGCGAGAGCATGAGGCTGTTTTTCCAGGTCTCCTCCTGTACTTCGCTGATTGAAGCCATGCTGAAGGTCGCCTTGATCCATCCGAGCATGCTGCCGGCTTGTATCGGCTGCCAGATGATCAATGCTCCCTTCTCAATGGTTATCAGGGAGGCTGCCTGAGGGGGGGGGATAATACGGTTAATCCCAGGCATGAGGCGCGGCTTCGAGCCTGCAGGACGCTCGATATCGCCGACGACAGCGCCGTCAGGCTCGCAGACCTGGAGCCGTGTGACATCAGGCAGTTCGGCAGATTTCAGAAGAAACGATTCAAGTCCTGCATAGTCCCTGAGCACAAGATAATGGGCAGCGTTTTCTGAGAAGCTCCTGGTCATGACGGCAGAATTGCTCCGCATGGTCGTAAGGAGCGTCTCTGACTGCCTTTGTGCCGTTATCCAGGCCGAAATTGCTCCGGTAGCAAAGAGGATGCACGAAACGAGGAGGATCAGCTGCGCATGAATCCGCCGGGGCAGAAACGGCATATCACTGTCCCCAATTGGTGAGACCCCTGACGTCGATCTCTTCCAGGGCGCGATAATCCCGCTCGTAGTCCGCAGCAACCGGGGCCGCCATCCTGAGCGTCTTAAACAGTTCAGCACCCTCTACGGTCACTGCTATGGCAAGCGAGGCCTTCTTCACCGCCTCCTGTATGGTCCTGGGCACGCGAGGATGAGCGCTGAACGGATGAGGGGCAATTTCCGGCGTCGTCAGAATCGGACGGAGCTGCCTGCGGGTCTCATCGGTCTCCCTCTCCAGTTCCGGTATAAACACCGCTCCTGCTTCGCTTTTTCCCAGAAGAACGTTGATGATCACGTTTCTGGTTGAGCCTGCATATTCCCTGGTGAATGCCAATTTGTCCTTATGTTTTCCCAGCAGGTGCTGGACAAATACGCTGCAAAGGTTCTTGTTGCCGACAAAAGAAATCGTTTTACCGGCCAGATCATCAATGCCTTTAACAGGGGAATCCCTGCGCACAAAGAGACCGATAGCGATATTCTTGCCGCCGCGTACCAGTGGCAGGTAGCCGCTTGATTTGTGGGCAACCATTACCTGGATCGGTGAGGAGAAGATGAAATCGGGAGCGCCGCTCCAGATATCCCGTTCGAATTCTGCCATTTGATCGTATACCTTGAGACGAAACTCAAGACCGGTCTCCCGGGAGAGACGTTCCACTAATGGCATCCATTGCGTATGTATGGCAACCGGCGGGGCAGAAGGAATAACAGCGATCGTGTAAGGATCATTACGCTGCTCCGCATAGGAAATCTGGCAGCAGGTCGCTGCCGTGAAAATAAGAAAAAGCCGGAGCAGGGGCAAGCGCAGAGAATACAGGCGCCACGTTATAACGGCATTGAGAAGCCGCTGCGCAGCGCCAAGATTTAACAAATCCCGGGTCTTCATACCATCATCGTATGACATTATGAAGCCACTGTCAAACTAAGATTTTAGCTTTATTATCAGGAAGTGCGGCCCGGAACCGCTTCTGAGCAAGACCGAAAAATTATGGGCAGATCATCTCTTTTTCACAATCCACTGGGTGCCGCAGATGAACCGGAAATCACAGTCAGGGCATGACCGCTTGATATCATGCGCCGGCACAAACGGGACCTCCGGATCAATGATCTCCCTAAGCAGCGACCGGATAATTGAACTCAGATTGTCATACACCTCTCCTGCGTTGTGGGCCTCAAAGAGCGGGACCTCGATTTCCCGGCTCATCACAGACCTGCCGAGCATCAGGTATGCGGCGTTCATTGACCGCAGATCGATATTGTTCTTCCCGGCATAGATCATCACGTAGCAGGGAAGCTGCAGACTGCCGATGGAGCTGCGCCATGTCTCAGGATCATCCGGAACGAGCTTCTTATGATTGATCTTCAGATAGGAAACAGCCGAACCGGTCTTATAGTCAATGATCAGAACCTTGCCGTTGCGTTTTTCGAGAATATCCATCCTGCCCTCAAGCCTGCAGCCCTCAACCGTGATCTCTTCCTTATATTCAGTCGCAAGGACCTCTATTTCGTTTTCCCTGACAAGCGGCAGATAATAGGCTTCTATGAAGGCAGCAAGCTGATCCGCCACCTGCTGCTCAAGCAGATAGTGCGCTCCGACCAGATCGCTCCCGTATTGAGCCTGAAAATAGCTGTGGGTCATGGCCCTGATCTCTGCAGGATCCATATCAGTCGCTGCAAGGGGCCTGCCCCTTTTGGTATCAAAAAATCTCCTGAGGATCGCATGGACCACGTTGCCGATATCGGTCCGCGCAATCTCACCGGTCATCTCATCCCGTTTTCCGATGCGCAGGAGATACTGGTAATAGAATTTGAGCGGACAGCGGAAATACGTGTCGAGCGCTGACGGACTGTATCGAAAAGTCTTCAGGGTCTGGACAATTTCGGCGGTTTTACCTATTTCCTCGGGCAGCTGGTTATTCAGCTTCACAAGATACTGGACAGGTCTGATATAGTCCCTGTCCGACTTCTTTTTTTCCTTCTGCTGCTTCTGCCAGAGCAGTCGCTCCACAAAGCGCGAGCGCTCCTTTGAGTCTGACTCGATAAAGAAGAGATGCGCCTCCTTTGAACCCTTTATAAGGATATCGAAATTGTAAGCAGCAAGCTGCTCCCGTTCGATATAGGTCGGCAGCCCCAGCAGACGGCGGGCCTTAAACGGCAGCAGTGAATCCTCCTTCTTTACCGAGGGCAGCACCTCTTCATTTGCATGCAGCACGAATATCCGGTCGAACTTCAGGCTCCGCGTCTCGAGCATGCCCAACACCTGGAGCCCCCGGACCGGAGCTCCCTCAAAAGGCACTGAGCCTGACCCAAGACATCTTCTTAAGAGCGCGAAGTATCCGTCCCGCTCTCTAAAGGACCGGTTGCAGAGGAGCGAACACTCCATATCGCTGATCGTCTGCAGGAAGGCATCTGCAAAACGGCTGAAGAGCGGGTGGAGCTTTGCGCTGCTGTTGTTGAAGATGAAGGTGAGCAGGCCCGTGCATCCGGCCGCAAAGTCAGCGACCGAACTGAACGAAAGGAAGCGTTTTATCGTCTGGTCATGGATCTTCCTGAGATGCGACCGCATCTCGTCAGCACTCCGGGCCAGCCCTGCACCTTTCAGCCTTTCCGCGATCTTCTGAAAAACCTCTGCATTCGTCTCTATCTCGTTGAGCGTAATGAAGGCCCGGACCGAGGTGCGCGAAAAGGACTCCTCGATCGTATGAAAGAGTATTCTGGTAACCTCTGCATTGGACTGGTAATAGATGTTCTTGGTATAGGGATGAAGCACAAAGTTCAGGTACGCAGGAAGGTAGACCCGGTCGCCCTCCATCGACCCGATCAGGTCCATGAGGTTCTGCAGGAAACCGAAGAGCGGCGTCCGCTCAAGGGGGTACCCGATCGATATGTTATAGTCACCGTCCTCAAGGCCTGACAGGCCCTGACGGATCAGAGGAAAGAGCATGTCAGACGAAGGCAGGACAATGGAGGTCTTCTCGTCAGGCAGCGCCTGTCCCTGCAGGGCCGCATTCAGCGCAAAGATCTGGCCATGCGTATCAGGGCTGCTGTAGAAGCTGATCTCAGGCAAAGGACCGGCATCTTCAGGGATATGCTCCTCGCCGATACCGAGGTCATGCAGCCGTTCTTCTATCCCCCTGCCCTGCTGAAATAGGAAATAGACGTCAGGACGATCGAGCAGACCTTTGAATATCTGATGCTCTGACCTTGTGAGCGCAAAGAAGCCTGCAAAGATGATCCTTTTGAATTTTGAAAGACCGGCACGGCTTATTCCGTCAGCCACAGCACGATATCTGACAGACCGTGTCGAGAACCCCAGCTCATCCAGTTGCTGATAGAACCGCTCGTAGAAATAGGCCAGGGATTGCAGCATCGCAAGAGAACGCTCCGGCACAGCGCCTGCAGCAAGATCGTTGATCTCTTTTACCCTGTTCAGCGGGACCTGCTCGATCAGCAGTTCCTCGATATCCCGGAATATCTTCATGCCGATCGGGAAGAAGCTGTCCAGAGAAAGGAAGTTCTGTCCGCCGATCCGCGCTGATGTCCGGGTATGGATGTCATGCAGGACCGCAACAGCATCCATTGGGCCTATCTTCCGCTTCTGCTGCCGTTCTTCAAACAGGGTGTCAATGCATTCGTCCATGGAATAGATGGCCGGCGGCAGGATGGAACTGCCGGCCTGCTCTGCGAGGGCCTTGCGCAGAAAATGGCCCGGCCGCCTGCCCGGAAAGACGATCATATAGTCGGAAAAATCCCTGCACTCAGCAGGCAGCAGCGACACGATCCCACTGATCAAATTCTCTGCTGAGGAAAGGACCCTGATATTCATCGGATCGTTATTCATTGAACCGTGGCCACCTTTCCGAGGTCAATGTACACAAGCATGCCGGCAACAGGACGGCCGCTGTACACAGGGCTTAGGATCTTCATATAGTTTCTCACCTGATCAGCGTGCCGTTCCTCTGAGCCGATATCACTGCCGGTCTTGAAGTCGACGATCGTGATGCAGTCGTCATCAACGACAAGCCGGTCGATCCTGAAGAGCCCGCCGTCAGCATCTACGATCTCCTGTTCGTTCATCACCTTTCTGCCAGGCATCGGACTGAAAAGGGCCTTCACCCCGCTCAGCTCAAGCATCCCAAGGACTGAGGCGACGGCCTCTTCAACACCAAATTCCGCTCCGGTCTCCCTGATTGCTGCATGCACAGCAGTTCTGGCATCCAGCTCAGGCGCACTGCCAAGATACACGATATGGGAGAGCACGTTATGTAGAAACTCTCCGCGCCTGCGTTCTGCAACGCTGATCAGGTCAGCAGATTGACGCGAATCCCGGACCCTGTTCTGATGGTGCAGGACTGAACAGACAAGAGGCTGCTCTTCCTTTGCCCTATGTATTCTAACTGTGCCGGTCTTTGGGAAATCACCTGCCGGGAGGATGTCAAACGGGAACGTATCCTTCTCTGCCTTCACGCCAACAACGTACATCTCCTCCTTTGCGCGGGTGAATCCGACATAGAGGCTGTTCAGCCTGGAGACCCAGTCCTTTTCAGATGCCTTGTCATAGAGCGGCTGCAGCTCAGGGGCGCTTATGCAGATATCCTTCGTGCATTTGAGAAAGCGCATCCTTTCATCGACCGCCTCCTCAAAATAGTCAAATGTCTGCGGCTTCGAGCGGTACAGAAGCAGAATGACCGCGGGGAATCCGAGACCTTTAGCCTTATGCACGGTCATGACCCGGACTGCCTCGATATTCTTCGGTACATCCATATTCCATGCAGAGGTGTCTGCATTCTCATCTTCGGCAAAATCGAGGAAGTCACGCAGACTGTTGAAGCCAGAGCCTTCAAAATCCTTGATCACCTCAAGGATCTTCACCAAAGTCGCCTGCTCATCGCTGCAGGTATCGAGAAGCCGGAAGGTGCTGAAGGCCTCGACCGCAAGATCGTACAGAGGGAAATAGCCTGCAACCCTGAAGAGGACTGCGAAGTACTGCTCCCACAACTCGGAAAAGGACTTCTGAAATGCCTTGTACAGCGGCTCTTTTCCTGATGTGGTATAAATAAGCTGCCTAAAATTATCCTGCCATTTATTATGGTCTGGTCCTGACCCATCACTGCCAAGCGCCTGCAGAAAGATCCCGCCGAGGATAAATGAAGCAAAGGCATGGTCGTCAATCGGCGAATCGAGGAAATTCAGCAGGCTGATCACTTCGCCGGTTATCTTTCTTCTCCGGATATCGAGGTTGCTGTATGAGATGAACGGGATCCCCTTTTCGTTCAGCCAGCCTGAGACCCGCACCGCATCCTCGTTCTTCTGTGTCAGCACCGCGATCTCGCTGCAGCTGAATTTTCTGGCACGCAGGTCTTCTATGATCCGCTGGATCTCTTCTTTCTCAGGCGGCTCTTCGTCATTCCGGTAGAGCAGGACCACCTCGGCATGGCCGAAATCACTCGAAGGCTCCCTAACCTCCTGCACGTAATCGGTCAGGCCGCTCAATTCCCCGTAACTGCTGTATTCTGTGCTCTCTTTCACCGCCTTCTTGAAGACCGCCTCGCTGAAGTCGAGAATACTTCTGAGGCTACGGGAATTCTTGTCGAGATTGTCGATCTTCGGCTTAAACGTGTCAAAATAGCAGCCGCTTTCCAGTTTTTTCATGATCGTGTAGTCTGCGTTTCTGAAGCCGTAGATCGCCTGCTTTGTGTCGCCCACAACGAAAAGGCTGCCTCCCTGGCTCAGGGAATTTTCAATAAGCGGCTGAAGATCATCCCACTGCACCGGCGAGGTGTCCTGGAACTCATCAATCAGGTAGTGATAGATCGTCTCGCCGAGCCTGAAATAGATATCAGGCACTTTAAATTCTCTAAGATGCTCTGCAAGGGTCCGGCTGATATCGCCGATAAAGACCCTCTCCTGCCGCTTCTTGACCATATCAAGCGTCTGGCTGAACCCGTCATATACCTTGAGATACGGGATATAGAATGATCGGGCATAACAGCCTGCATACTCGCAAACGACCTGTTTGAACGCTTCCCACCGCTCCAGTATCTCTTCGTATTCCTTTTTATATGCCTCGTCAGCCTTCTTCAGGCTGCTGACCGGAGCCGTCTTGAACTCTTTGCCGATCAGTTCAGAATGGCGACCCTCCTCTGCAAGCTGCGGCAGATTGGACTTCTTAAAGGATGAATTACCGTTCAGTTTAAAGCCTGTCCTGATGACCAGCTCATTGATCGCATTCAGCTCTGCAGTGATCCTGTTTTTCAGCGTGGCCATGGCCGCCATTGCTGCTGAACAATCTTCGATAAGAGGCTGGGCAGACATGGCCGAGAGCTTCTGGTAGATGCCCTTGATCTGTTCGAGGATCGCGGCTGACGGGTCCCAGAGGTACGCAGAATTGCCGTCCTTATGTTCGGAGATATAGGAGACGATAGACCCCAAAACTTCAGCATCAGGGCTGCCCCTGCGTATGCGGCGGAGGAAGAGGTCAAAGGTATAGACCAGGAGCGGACTGCTGTCCATGATGATCTCAAAGTCAGGGTTATACCCGAAATCTATTGCAGAGGCCTTGAAGACCGTGGTCATGAAGCTATCGATCGTGCGGACCTGAAAGTCGGAATAGTTGTCGAGTATATGTTCGAGCAGGGCTGCTGACCGCTCTCTCACTGCTTCACGGTCAAGGGAGAGCTTTTCACAAAGCTGATCAATACTTGCTGGATCATCGAGACAGGCCGCCTTCAGCCATTGGAGGATGCGCTCCTTCATCTCCTTGGCAGCATTGTTTGAGAAGGTTATGGCAAGGATGTTCCTGAGGTCGTTCATGGGGACCTTCTCCGGGTCGGAAAGCACAAAAGCAGCATACCGGAGGGTCAGTTCATGGGTCTTGCCTGCGCCTGCAGAGGCCTTCAGGATTTTTAGTCTGTCGGCAAAGGTAGTATCAATGTCAGTCATGGGTTGATAACAAAGAAAAGCTATAATCCATCAGTGTCAATCAATATACGGTCGTGACCGTTTTGCTCCAACCACCAATATGTAAAATGTTTCGATAGCCAACTGGCGGCTTTCTCTGAGGCCAGGTGACGATTTCGTGACGAATACAAGATGGGAATACCAAACTTGGCCTCAATGGCATCCAGTGTTCCGCAAACCGCATTGGGATGCGCTTCAGTTATCAAGTCTTCAAATCTATGGTACGGCGTTTTCAGCTCCTCATAACTTGCTTCGATCAGAATTGCTTTCCAGCGGAATTTGGCCAAAGAAGCACACGAACGTATGAACCGCTCCCTGCCAGCTACGGTACTGCCGATTGCATCTGCCATTGATTTGCGCTCAAGAGACAGAACATTTTCCATGCCCTCAATCGAATAGTCTCCCGCTTGCAGCGTAACACGCAGTGCGCCGCCAAACCAGTTCGGGTGATTTTCGAATAGATAGAGTGGCATCTGTTCACGCGAATCTACCAGCACAATTGGTTTTGGTATCTTCCACGCTCTGACCACGGCTTGACCGCCACGCATAACACAAAGTCTTGTTTTGCTTGGTGATACAAAGGAATCACTCATCGCTTAACTCCTTTTTTTGAAAAAAACACTCTTGAGATGAGCGGCTTAACCGCTATAACGACTGGTTGGAATCAACAAGTCTGCCTTTTCCCATATCAAGGTGCGCTCATCTGACTTCTTCCTTTGTCAATTGCAATTTGTAAACCCATTGATATGAGCATTTATTCTTCGCTTTCTTCTTTTTCAATTTGCTTATGTCTATTTCTTACATCTTGCAGTTCACATATTGTATTGATCAAGTTTTCTTTTGCCTCAACATTACTAAAAACAAACTCTTTGCCTTTATATTCGTAGCTTTCACTTTTATTTTCCAATAACAGTTTTATTTTTTCGGATAATTCTTGGTCTGATACTCTAAGAGCTATTCTAAATCTCGGCTTAGCCCTTTTGTTCATATAGTATTGATTTATCCCATCCTTCGTTATTGCGATATAGCTTTGCGTATATTTCAAAGATAAACCGGTATCATTTTTATTAAGTCTTTCCAATATTTTCCTCGCAGCCCCAATAACCCATGGCGCATCTTTTTCCCAATCCTCTTCCTTTACTTCTACATTTTCAATTCCATCATCCTCTTCCTCATAAATATCCATTATTTTCGTAAAACTTAATGTATAGTTATTTTCTGATTCGATAATATCCAATTGAACAGCAATCATAGGAATACTTTGACTTAAGAGCTGAACAACATTGAAATATCTTCTATTGAAACTTTCTGCCACTAAAACTGCATAATGTTGCCATAGAGGAGCTTTTCGTTTTTCAATATCCCAATATTCTATACATCTAATAATATGTGAAGGATCTGTATCGCCTAGCATAATTTCAACTGCATATGATAACTTTTCCTCCGTTGATTTCATTAAGAAATCGAGTCTGCCCCCAGATGATTGTTTTCTTTCTTTCGCTACAACAACAAGATTTTCAAAGGGCAATAATGATGGGTCTTTTTCAATTATATCTTGCAACCATTTTTCATCTTTTCCGATATTTCTCAAGAAAACTTTTTTACCAGTTGCGAATTCTTTCATTGTATTCTCCTTATTTACGAATCAACGTTTGAAAAGAAGCCAATTAGATGTAAGTCTACATTCTTGATAGGATAGATATTCCGGAGCGATATGCTGTCGCTATCGGGATAAGGCTTATTTGCGGAGAAAACAGCCGAGGGAATAGTAGACTGATTGATTTTTATTCTGAAAGGCCTTCTGATTTCCCCTTGCACTTCATCCCCTCACTAAGAATTGAGCCTAATATATCAATCAGTTTCTCCCTGCGTCAATATAATAATTCTG
The DNA here is from genome assembly GCA_016235245.1 of Nitrospirota bacterium. Lineage (NCBI taxonomy): Bacteria > Pseudomonadati > Nitrospirota > Nitrospirota bacterium. The sequence continues at coordinate 27,162 of JACRLO010000032.1, forward strand.
TATCCTTATTGCCCTATCTATGCCGCCCTTTTAAGACTGATACGCATCCCGGCCTTTGTTGCCAGCGCGATAAGCATCTCCAGGCTGAACTTCTCCCATTTACCGCGAATTAAGTCAGAAACCCGTGACTGACTGACACCAAGCATCTCGGCTGCTCTTGCCTGAGTCAGTTTCTTTGTCTTAATAACTTTCCGGATATCAGTCATTATTTCGGAACGCATCTGAAGAATGGCAGCTTCTTCTGGGGAAAAACCCAGGTCGAGAAATACGTTGCCAGAAGATTTGATAATAGGTTCTTTCATAATACTATCCTCCAATCTGTTTATACCGCTTGCGTGCAATTTCAACGTCATGTTGATTCGTCTTTCGACTTTTTTTCTGAAACGCGTGGAGCACATATACGGCATTCTCGAACTTCGCCAAGTAAATGATGCGCCATTCTCCCAGAACATGTATACGGACTTCCTTGACCCCGCGTCCTACGCTCAACATGGGTTTCCAATCGGTCGGTTCAAGGCCGCACTGAACGGAATATAATTCAAAGCCCGATGCCTTACGCGCTTCGTCCGGGAAGTTCCGAAGATCGTCCAGGCTCGATCCTACGAAGTTTAAAGGTTTCATACTCTAAGCACTATACACTGAGTGATTTCGCTTCTGAAAAGCTTTCTGATGTCCCCTTGCACTTCATCCCCTCCCTTAAAACTGAGCCTAATATATCAAGCAGGTTCTTTCCGCGTCAATACAATGTTATCTCTGTCTGCAGATCTAATCTGCCCGAGGTTGTCAGACGCACTCTTGTCAGTGCCAGGCATAAAGGTATTTTTAATGTCAACCATAGATCTGTTTCAGGGTTAACCGTCGCCCTCTGCTCCCTGAACGACCCCACAAGCTGCCGGCACCACAATTGGCAGAGTCAACTATCTACCGGCTGCTTGGTCTGCATTGGCCGCCTTCTCGATGATGGTGTCGGCGTCTGTCAGGAATTGCCTGAGCGCCTCCTCCTTGCGCGGTCGGGAAAGGTCGTTCTCCACTTCAACCCTCACCGTGCTGCGGTTTATATCTACAACCACGTTGCCGATTTTCGCGATTCGCATAATGGCATCCACAACCGATGGATTCAGGAGTGTTTTGGCAAATTCAACATCACTGCCCGATACCACGAACTTCCTGCTGAACTCGCTCTCCGGCATTGGGATGATATCCTTGTCCGGCCGCCCGCTGATCTTATCCAGTATGTTCTTCCTGCGTATCTCCAGCGGGTTGAGCGGCCCTCGTATTGTCGCATCCAGACGGGTAAACGCGTTTTCGGTTTCGCCTCCTTCTTCAAAAGAGACTTTTCCGATCCATGCCTCCCTGGCATAGTACAGAGAGGGAGAGACTCCCTCAACGACCAGGAAAGCTCCGGGGTTCATACCGGCCATGCGCTTCAGCACAGGATACATCTTCACGCGCCGGTTAAAATCCCTGAAGACCAATGTGATAAGGAAAGGCACGAGAAATACCCCGAAAAAGACGAGCACTGCACTCAGTGAGACAGGGGCATTGGTCCTGCTGTATTGCAGGCCGTAGTAGCACCAATAGGTCATGGCTGAAAAGAGGACCAGATAAACCGGCATCGCAGGCACACTCAGGCTTGGGACAGGCCCACTATTCTGTTCCATTTTCCTGCGGAACTCTTCCGGTCTCTGGAACTCTCCTGGCAGGGCAGCCGGGGACTTGGCGGGCCTGGTCCCTGGAGGCGTCCTTTGTTCCTGCCTCCAGATTTGTTGAATCTGACGCGTCTTAGATTCCAACTGCTCCCTGTCTGTTGAAACTCCCATCGCTTCCGCAACGCGTCGCACTTCCAGATACGTCGGGCCGCCACGGTCCATGCGCCATTTCATTTCTTTTTGATACTGGGCCTCAAATCGGGATGCGAACTCTGCAATCGGTATCACTATGCGGCCTGTCTCTCTATTTTCAGCCAGCATTCTACGAAAAAGATCATCGAAAGAACTTCCCTTGCAGTAGATCTTGGTCTGCTGCGGCATATGATCGAGTTCATCTCCTATGGGAGCGCTTGAAACAGTAAGGCTCCCTCCATCTTTGTAATGGGCAAATAGATCAACCCATATACCCTGAACCGGATGGTCGTAGATTACTCCAGCCATCTGCTCTGAGGGCCGGACAAAACCAGAGATAATCAACGAGGGGATTTCAGGGCAGGTATATTCTCCTGCTGATTCAAAACCCTTTTGATGAAATGAGGCAGCAAGGTCGGTAATCTTCCTTCTGTCCGACCATTTTGGCTCATCGACCGGCGAGAGCTTGATTTCAAATATCGGCCGGGAGATGATATTCCTGAGAAACCTGAAACCAGCATATCCAACTGAGGCCACTGCGGCACTTATGAATAAAAGAAGGAATATGGTTGTCATATCGTCACGTCAATGCAGGATCAGCGACGCCGACAGGCATCTGCTACGATCAGTTTCAGATTAAAAACAGTCCATTTGTCTACCAACCGAAAACAGGAGTGCAGCTCCATTGTCTTTAGTATGATACTGAAATGGCTATAGGGCGGTTTGCGTTGCTCTTTTTGCACAAAGCGCTCCTCGATGGTCCTGTATTGCAGTGGACGAGCGAATGCCCAGATCGGCCTGTGCTGGGGCGAAATAAGCGTAATCCTCACCCGCTCGCCGGTGAGCAGTCTGCCGCTGCCGCTGTTTGTGAGGGGAGCAGCGAAGTACATCTCGAACTGCACGTCAATGTCATGCGCTACCTCATAGATCTCACCAACCCTGGGAAAGCGAATGTTTGACGGAAGAAGGCCCTGTTCATACTGCGTGGCCCAATCCATCTCTGCGCGTCCGATTGAAGCACGTTTGCCGTTCTTCATCTCGGTCATGAGGTCTTCGTGAGTCTTGTTCCAGCCAGGCGGCATTAATGAATCATCAGGGATAGTTCCTGTTTTGATAGTCTTATGCATTATTTCCCTGCCTTCCTATAGGCAATGCAGCGAGCCTCCCTATCATAAGCGCATGGGTCCTGCCTGAGCCGGCAGAGGCCTTCAGGACAATGGAATGGGGAAATTTGAGCTCGTTGGCAATGGTATTATTAATGTCAGCCATAGATCTGTTTCATCGGCATACAATAATGCCTCTATCATACCATTACGAGGATGCAAACTTGATGGCTTCATTGTCTAAAGAAGAAGCTCAAGGCACCGATTGTTATGACAATTCTTTGATTATATGCCGTGAAAAGTTTCGTCCATTTCGTTATGACGGGGAACTGGCTGTTTCTTGCCGGTTTTAGGATTAAGGTAGAGATCGTGCCGTTGACCATGCCTCAATAACACACAGCCGCAGGAGGTGATTTTTTTGATTAGCTATTTTCTTTTCAAACTGACGGGACGAGCTTTTTAATCTTATGTTTTGTTTGAGTGTTGCTTCAGTGACAGTCAATCGGCCTCGAACCATGAGGCGCAGGCGACCACATGATCCGAAGGATTGGCGGCATCGTAGAAGACGGGAACACTGGAGCCTTCGAGGACGTCATAGCCAACATACATTGCCCGACCCGAGACATCCGACCCGCCGGCAGTCCTGAAATGATAGGAGATCCGATCGTCTGACCACTCTGCCGTGTTTTCCCTGCTATCGATTAACGCTGTCGCGACTTCTCCGCCCCGGAGCAGTCTGATCTCGCGCCACCGCCTCCGCGCCACCAGAGCCAGTATTACACTGGCGAGCGAAACCAGCAGGTACAACACCCAGTCGAGATCAAAGTGCATACGCAGAATCGAGAGAAAGTGCCAGAGAATAAGCACGAAAGGCGCATAAACAGGAAGCCGAACAGCGGCCCTCCAGGAAAGGTGAACACGTCGAGGTGGAGAGCTATAGCCCTCATTATTGATCCAGGGCAACGGAAGGATGGCCATGATCCGCGAGGCTATCAGGCCGGTGCAGAACGCCACGATGCAGGGCAGGAAGAACCACCAGGGGCCATTATTTGAATGCACCCCGCCGAGCATAAGCGAGAGACCAACGTAGAGGGCGGTTAGAGCGATGGCTACTGCGATCTGCATAAGAGGTATTTGAGAACAATCATCTGTTTGCGGTCCCGCTTCCCATATAGGCGGTATAATGTCTGTCCGTCGTGTTTTTGTATCCGCGGGAATAGTTTCGGGCAATGAAATTCAATAACGGGTCGGTAAAACCATTCAAAAACGCATAATTGACATTGTCGGCAATATGGTGGAGTCCGTGGTGTTTTTTCGACAACAACAATCCGGGATATTGCAAATACTGTTCTATTTTTGAGTCAGACACATGGCAGCAATAATGAGAGACTTCCGCAGCAGAAGATAAGATCCCGATATAGACAATGATATAGGAAAATACGGGCTGGATAGACGTAGCACTGATCAGGATCACGGCTATCAGGAGATATCCCACGAGCCAGATCTTCGCTCCGGATTCATTGAAATAGACAAGCAGGAGGTTGTTCTTTCTATAAAGCGGGGTCTTATGGTGCAGATGGAACGCGGCGATCAACGGCCCTGCCAGTGAATCATAGTCGTCGTTGCTGTCCATGAACATATGGACCAGCCCATTTAAAAAGTCGGCTGCCAGATATGATGAGAAAATAGCGAGCAACTGTAAAGGCAGCCCTATGGAGACAGGAATTACCAGATACAGCAGATAGCACTGCAGCGAAACATTGACCACCGAGACTGTCTTGCCGATTACCTTATAGATGCCGACCTTCTCGTAGCGCTCCATTGCAGCGTTAAACTCTCTCTGCTTTAATTCCAGAGCAGGAGCCTGGCTCATATATGTATCGTTCTATCAGCAAACATACGTTATTGACGGCATGACGGCAGCGTGCACCTAATATAGCAAGCAGGCTTTTGGAGCGTCAATACAAATACCGTTTTGTATGCTTAAGGTTTTCGGGCTTTTTTCCGATAAAGAAGTAATACCGGCAGGAGGCCGGAATAAAGGAGGCAGAAGGCCATGACTATGAGAGAAACCGTGGAGATCATCAAGGAATCACCGCTCTGGGATATGCTTACGACCGGAGAGAAACTGGACGCTCTTTTGGATGCCGTGCAGAATATTGACGGCGTAAGGAGCTCGCGGGACGAGCAGATCGACGTAACAGACATCATCGGAGAGATATTCAGGGGCTACAATGCATAATAAAAAAGGGCGACTGCCTCTTAGACATGCCGCCCTTTTTTATGTTCTTTTAAGACCGGACCGGTCTTAGCAGCCTCTGGGGCTTCAACCACCGCCGGAAAACATGCCGCTCATCTCGGCAGCGCTCAAAGGACCTTCCAGCTTCAGCTTCTTCTCACTGCAATTCGGGCAGGCTTCCTTCTGCAGTTCCTCATCAGAATTGATGATCGTTGCATAATGGTTGCCGCACTTGCCGCAGGAGCATCTATTGTAGGTTGGTACACTTGTTTCCATGATTATTCACCTCCGTTTAAACTTGTTTCGTAGTTGCAATATATATTGATTATACATAATACGCAGACTTTTTTCCATGATTTCTATCATACAATCGGCGGCTAAAAGGCGAAATTCCCAATAACAAGAATGTACAGACCAAAGGCGATAAGAATGCCGCCCGTTATATACCGAACAACCGCTTCATGCCTCGCCATCGCAACAAGCCTGCGCTGCAGGAGATGCGACGAATAGGCTATGGTCAGCAGCGGTATGGCCAGACCCAGGGAATAAAACCCGAGGAGCATAACGCCTTTTACCAGTTCGCCGCTCGTGCCGACCATTGCAAGGATACTCGAGAGCATCGGGCCGATACAGGGAACCCAGACGATACCAAGCGCCATTCCGAGGATGATCCCGCTGAATCTGCCTTCAGACTTTACCTGAATATTTGAAAGCCGGTACAACCGCTTAAAGACGTTCAGGTCGAAGAAGACCATCAGACCCATGGCAAGGATGACCGCACCGCCAATCTGCTCGATAAACCGCGTGCGTCCAACCAGCAGCTCCCCAAAAAGGGATGAAACAGCGCCCATGGCCATGAAGGTTATCGAAAGTCCCAAAACCACAAGCAGAGGCCGCAGACGGTCTTTTTTTTCTGCGCCGCCGACCGCGATCACCGGGATTACCGGCAGCACGCAGGGAGAGAGCACACTGGCCAGACCGGCCCCTGCTGAAAGCAGGATATTGGCGATGCTGATATCCATTATTTTATGCTGTCGAGAGACTGTGAAAGGGTCTCATAGCTCTGAATACCGGGAGGAAAGACGCGGCTGATATTACCGCTTCCGTCAACAAGCACAAGGGAAGGGAGATTTCTTACGCCGTAATCGTAAAAAGCCTTCTGATCTTCTGGCTTCATGGAGTTCACATAGGCAATCGTGAAATTTCCCTTCCTGTCTTTCAGGAGCTTCTGGAGAATATCGGTCTGGGCCTTGCAGGGGCCGCCATTGGGGTTCTGGAAAAATACGACCGTCTTCTTGCCTGTTCCGAGAAGCTGTTTCAGTTCAGGGGTGCTCTTGGGAGCAGCATTTGCCGCTGCGCTGATCTGGACCAAAAAGACCGTGAGACAAAAGACAACGAACAAAACAATAATACCTCTTCTCTTCATACCTGTTCTCCTTATGGATAATGTTCTTACTTAGTTCACCTGATGCTGTTTAGAGGCAGCACATGCTATTCTGTGCATATGCACATTATAACGTTTCAGGGTCAATCTTTTCAATATCACTGCCGGAGCCCAGAGGACATGGCCGGTCCTTGAAATATTCATAATAGAGCAGCGGAACCGCAACAAGCGTCAATGCCGTAGCGGCCAGGGCACCGAACATCATCGCAATCGCAAGACCCTGGAAGATGGGGTCAAAAAGCATCACAAAGGAGCCCACGACCACAGCAGCCGCGGTAACTGCAATCGGCCTGAACCTGACTGCCACGGCCTTGATCAGTGCGGCATTGAGATCACCGCTGTCCCTCCACTCCATCTGCACAAAATCGATCAGCAGGATCGAGTTCCTTACGATAATGCCGGCAAGTGCTATGAACCCTATCATGGAGGTTGCAGTAAAAAACGCGCCGAATATCCAATGACCCGGCAGTATGCCGACAAGGGTCAGGGGGATGGGGGCCATAATGATCAGTGGAGTCACGAAGTTTCTGAACCAGGCGACAACAAGGACATAGATAAGCACCAGCACAGCGCCAAATGCGATACCCAGATCGCGGAACACCTCATAGGTGATATGCCACTCGCCGTCCCACTTCATGGAATAGCGGTCTTCAAGCCAGGGCTGCTCAGACGAATACTGCTTCAGCTCATACCCTTCGGCAAGTTTAAGGTCTTTGATCTTTTCCTTCATCGTAAGTATTGCGTATGCAGGGCTTTCTGCTGTGCCTGCAACATCACCGGTAACATAAACAACCCGCTTGAGGTTCTTATGGTAAATAGTCTTGTCTTCTACCCCTTCCCGCATCTTCACCAGTTCTGAAAGGGATATTGGACGGCCATCTGCCGAGGGCATGGTAATTCCACTGAGTGATGCAAGCGTTGACCGCTCACTTATTGGCATCCTCAGGACAAGCTCAACAGGCTCTTTTTCCCTTTCCATGTGTACGAGACCGGCAGACATACCGCTTAAGGCAATTCTGAGGCTCTGAGCCACTGCCTCGGTTGAAATGCCGTGCTGGCCTGCCTTCTCACGATCAACATCAAAGGTGATCTTCTGCTGGTCATCCTCAACATACCAGTCCACATCGACCACACCTTCGGTCTTTTCAAAGATGCTGCGAATGCTTTTTGCAATCTCTGTCTGCCGCTGCAGGTCAGGTCCATACACCTCGGCAACAAGGGTGCTCAGGACAGGAGGTCCCGGGGGTATCTCTGCCACCTTGAGGCGGGCCTGATACCGGTCGGCAATTTTTTTCAGCTCCGGCCGAAGCCGTTTTGCGATCTCGTGGCTTTGGGCCTTGCGCTCGGACTTCGGAACGAAATTGACCTGAATATCGGCGACATTGCTGCCAGATCTCATGAAATAGTGTCTGACCAGCCCATTAAAATTGTAGGGCGCTGCAGTCCCGACATAGGTCTGAAAATCCGTCACCTCAACCACGGTCTTGAGATACTCGCCCATCTCCCTGCCAAGCGCTGCGCTCTGTTCCAGCGTTACCCCCTCGGGCATATCCACGATCACCTGCAGCTCGCTTTTGTTGTCGAAGGGCAGCATCTTGAGCGTCACTGCCTTCAGCGGAACCAGCACCAGGGAAAGAGCAAGGAGCAGAAGTACAACCGCAAGGGCAGTGATGCGTTTTTTCTTCTTCTCGATCAACGGTCTGAGCATGCGCTCGTACAACGAGGCAAAGCCACCGGCATCCTCCTGCCCTTTTCTGTGCGACTCATTGCGCTTGAGATTCCTCAGCACCTTATAGCTCATCCACGGGCTTACGATAAAGGCAATGAGCAGCGAAAAGATCATGGCAGCAGAGGCGCCGACCGGTATCGGCCGCATATAGGGCCCCATCAGACCGGTAACAAATGCCATTGGCAGAAGCGCTGCAATGACCGCAAAGGTGGCGAGGATCGTCGGATTACCGACCTCATCGACGGCATATGCCGCAGTAAGCGGATCTATTTTGTGCATCCTGAAGTGACGGTGGATATTTTCGACAACGACAATCGCATCGTCAACGAGTATGCCGATAGAGAAGATCAGGGCAAAAAGCGTAACCCTGTTCAGGGTATAGCCATAGAGATAATTGATAAGCAGGGTAAGAGACAGCGTAACAGGTACGGCCACGCCCACAACAATCGACTCCCTCCAGCCAAGGGCAAGGGCGATGAGGATAACAACCGACAGGGATGCGATAAGGAGATGCTCAAGCAGCTCGTTGGATTTTTCCTTTGCAGTCTCACCATAGTTTCTTGTTGTTGTTATTTCTATCTCAGACGGTATGGCCTTGCCTTTCAGCGCTTCTATTTTGCGTATGGCGTCTTCGGCAACCATACTTGCATTTGCGCCTTTCTTTTTTGAGACCGTCAGCGTAACCGCTTCATACTGTCCGGCACGTGAATGGCTGGCCGCGATGCCCCGGGATTGGGCAGCAGGACCAAGTCCCATAAAGACATAATCCGCGGGCTCTTCCGGCCCGTCAGTCAATACAGCCACATCCCTGAGGTACACCGGCCTGTTATTGTTCATACTCACCACGACCGAACCGACCTCTTCCGCATTTTTGAGAAATGTGCCGGTATCAATAAGATATTCCCTGTTGCCTGAGGAAAAGGCGCCTGAAGGCATCAGAAAATTAGCCTTCTGAAGCATGCCCATGATCTGCCGTGCCGAGAGGCTGTATGCACGCAGGCGGGCAGGGTCAAGGCTGATCCTTACCTGTCGTTTCTGTCCGCCTATAATTGTTGTTTCCGATACGTCCTTATCCTTCTTGATCTCATTGCAGATCTCCTGCGCAACCCTCCTGAGCTCATAGCCGTTATAGCGTTCAGACCAGAGCGTAAATGTCGTAATAGGCACATCGTCAATAGACTTCGGTCTTACCAGCGGCTGGGAAACGCCCGGGGGGATCTTGTCATAGTTGGACATCAGCTTGTTATACAGCTTCACAAGACTGGCTTCCATATCCTCGCCCACATAGAAGCGCACGATGGTAAGGTTCATTCCGGGCTTAGCTATGGAGTACACATACTCAACGCCCTTGATCTCCCAAAGGAATTTCTCCATGGGCTTTGTAACCCGTTCTTCAACCTCTTTTGCCGATGCTCCGGGATAGGTGACCATCACGTCGATCATCGGAACGACAATCTGGGGCTCTTCTTCGCGCGGAGTAACCATAACGGCAAAGACGCCAAGGAGCAGTGATGCCATAACGATCAACGGCGTCAGCTTTGACTGAATAAAAGCCTTTGCGATCTTCCCTGATATTCCTATAGCCTTCATATTCATTCCTTACCGGGAAACCAAAGAGGATTTCCCACTACTGTTTAACAATGCCGCCATCTATCGCCTTTTCAACGTTGTCCACGATGATTCTTTCATTGGGGTTCAGTCCTGAGAGGACCTCGACCATTTCGCCATATACCCTGCCGGCGCGGATCAGTCTGTACGTCACGATCGAATTGGCATCCACAACATAGACACCCGTAAGCTGCCCTTTTCCGACAATCGCCTTTTTACTGACCAGCAAGGCCTCTTTCTTCCCCACAGGGATAGAAATCTTGCCATAGGAGCCGTTCCTCAGGCCTTCGCCGCTGATTGCGATCTTTACAGGAAATGTCCTTGTCATCGGATCGACAGAGGGAACAACCTCGGTGATAACACCTTGTATTTCCCTGCCCATGGTTTCGATGAAGATCCTTGCCTCCATTCCCTGCTTCACCTTGCCTGCAAGCTTCTCATCAAGGTTCGCCTCCACCCTGTATCCTGAGGTATCTTCAATCGTAAAGAGCGGCATTCCCGGCACTGCTGTACTGCCAAGATCTATCTTCTTTTCCATAACAACGCCTGATACAGGGGCAGTCACACGGGTAAATCCCTGATACACGCGGGCCTCCTGATGCATTGCCCGGGCCCTCTCATATTCCAGGTCTGCCACTTTCTTCTGCGTCTCGACCTGGTCAAGTTCCTGTCCGGTGAGCGCCCTGTCGTCATGGAGTTTTTTGTACCTCTGATATGTGACATCCGCCAGTGACATCTGCTGTTTTGCGGCCTCAACACCTTTCTCTGCCGCCCTGACCCTCTGAACCAGATCACTGTCATCAACGGTCGCCAGCACCTGACCGGCATGCACCCTGTCGCCCTCTTTTACCCTGAGTGAGGTGATCGTACCCATCATACGGCTGGCCACAATGCTCGTGGTCTTTGCCTTCACTGTTGCTGATGTCTCAATATATTCATCTGCCTGCGACAGCTTCACTGTCTCGATTGTTACACCTGCAACCTGCGGCCGCTTGATCTCAACTGACTCCTTACCTGCCTTACCTTTGCAGCCCGAAAGCATTGCAGCCAGCGCAAACAGCAGCAGCATTGTGATAATACCGAAACGCTTCATATGGTCTCTCCTCATCTTTCTATATCCAGGTCTTTCATAATCGTTCCGCTTTCATAGCTGAGCCTTGCAATAGCAGTGAGATAGGATGCCTCTTTTGCCACAACATCAGCCCGCACAGCATCAAGGCTGCTCTGCACGTCAAGCATATCGACTGCAGCGGCAAGATTATTTTCATAGCGCACCGTCACCAGTCTTCTGCCCTCCTCTGCCGAGGCAAGATTTGCCTTTGCAAGCTCAAGTCCTTTGCGAGCCTCCTCCACAGAAAGATATGCCTCATATATTGCAAACGATATCCGCTTTTTCATGCCATCGAGGTATTCTCCGGCCTCTGCCAGTTTGTGCTTTGCCTTGCTCCGTTCTGCTTCACGCCTGAGACCGTCAAAAATTTCCCACCGCAGGAATGCCATAACCTGCCAGCTTTGACCTTCTTCTCCAAGGACGGCCCTATGGCTGTTCAACTGATATGAGCCGCCAATGCCGATTGTGGGAAGATATGATGCATCTGCCATCTTCAGGTTATTTTCTGCATTGGTATGCCGTGCTTCCAGGGCCTTCAGGTCCTTTCGTGTCAGAGCCATATTCTCATAATACGCAAGGTCTTTCAGCTCAAGCGATGGCCGCTGGTCTGTCACGTTAATGGACGAAGTCAGTCCGAGCATCAACCCGAGCGCACGTCCTGCCACCTTCATATTCTTTTCTGCAGAAACCTTCCGTTCTTCCGCAGTTCTCAGTGCTACCTGGGCCCTCAGCATATCAGAGTACAGGCCAAGGCCGGCGTTATTTCTGCTTTCCGATATCCGAAGATGCTCCTTTGCGTCTTCAATCCCTTTTTCTGCGACAGATACATAAGCACGCGCTGTCTGCGAATCAAGATAGGTCTTAAAAACCGAGAAAACAACCTCATCTTTGTTGCGCTCAACGTCCTGCCCTTTGGCCTCAAATTCCTTTCTGCTCATCTTCAGGCCGATATACGCCTTTGGTGCAAAAACAGCCTGTTCAAAAGATACGCTTGACTGAAAATCAGACACAGGCTGGGGGTTGTTGAGTGATGGTATGGCAAAGTCCGTCATCGCAAATCGCTCCTGATTCAGCTTTGCCATAAACGCATAGGTCGGATTATTGGTCCGCATGAACCGCTCTTCAAAGCCGATACGGGGAAGCAGGAAACTCCGTGCAATACGTATGTCCTCTTTTACGGCAAACAGTGCATGTTCATTGGCCCTGATCTCAGGATTGCCCTTCAAAGCCTGCTGCAGGGCATCGTGAAGGGAAATAACCTTCCCCTCTGCAAAAGCCTCTGTATATAATCCCAGGAGAAGAACAGCAATTATCCATATCCATTTTCTGCTCATGCGCATTTCAGTCCTTCCTCCACGATTCATTTGCTGACCTCTTTGGCTTTCTCTGCATGAATTCCTTCAGCGTCTTCATATCGCATTTCCCGGCCTTCTTCTGAAATTCCTCGCAGTCTTTCAGGGAATGGAGATCACCCGAGAACGTTTCATCAGCTCCGGTCAACTCCTGCAGCAGCTCTATCACTTTCTTTTGGGACTGATGCATCTCCTTATTCAGCGAATAAAAGACCAGTTTGCCGTCTTTGCGTTCTTTCAAAAGACCGGCACTGTTCAGCATGGCGAGGTTATGCGACACAAGGGGCTGGGCTATGCCGAGAACACCCATGATCTGGCAGACGCAGAGTTCTTTGCGCGCCATGAGCATCAGGATCCTCAGCCGGGTCTCGTCAGAAAGGAGCTTCAGAAATTTTGCCGTGCTTAACATATGTATAGTTAAACATACGTTAATATGATTGTCAAGCGATTTATTGACCTTGCAACTGTTGAATTGCAATGCTGAGGGTAATTTGCGAGCAGCTATGTTTTTACGAAAAAACTGAGGGGTTCAGGGGCATGGACGTAATCATGCATAATTCAGCAGGCAAACTTCACCGCAGCCTCACTTCCTCACCCAGTCGGCTGGTCGAGATGGCCCTCGCGGATCACCTTGTATTCTCCGGTAGAAATACTGAGGTTGTATACACTGAAGTTCGTCCGGATATCAAAGCCCTCATAATGCACTGCAAGGTTAATGGCGGCAGAGCCCTCGCTGCCTGACTGGATGCGGTGGAATACATTGCGCGGCCATGAAATTACTGCGCCGCCCACATAGATCACCTGCCCGTTCTTCATGACCTGATGAGGCGTTACGGTGAACTGCTCTATCCTGCCATGCTTCGGCGTATAGATCTCCATATGCCGCGTTCCAGAGAGCACAATCAGGTTGTCGTCCTGAAAGGGGTGCATGTACCATGGCCGTTCAACAGGACCGACCGGACCGGGAGAGACCGCATTGCCTTCGTGGATCACACGGTCCATGGCATCGATACGGGGAAGAAGGCCGATCGGAACAAAGTCAAAGGTCACGCTCTGCGTCTTCCGAAAAATCTTAAGGGGCATGATTCTATACAGTCCCGGAACTTCTTCGATAATAGTATCTACCGTCATGACACGTTACCTCCCTATGCAAGTCTATGCCACTATTGTATCACCTCCCGCCAGCTAATGGATTATATGCGCGTCGCAAGAGAGCCAAAGCCCTGCCTTTTACGGTAAAATTACGATCATGGCTGAGACTACGTTTCATATTAATGCAGAAGACGCCGGAAAACGTCTTGATCTGCTGGTGTCGGAGCTTTCAGGACTGACCCGTTCACAGGTGCAGAGACTGATCGAAAAAGAGATGCTGAGTGTCAACGGAAACCCCTCCAGGGCCAACTATAAGGCCCATACAGATGATCTGATCCATGTCTCCATTGTTGAAGAGAACGAAGAGCTGCTGCCGGAGAATCTGCCTGTCGAGGTTCTGTATTGCGATGATTTTTTGATGGTGGTGAACAAACCGGCAGGCATGGTCGTGTACCCGGCAGCAGGCCACAGCAGCGGCACTCTTATGAATGCGATCGCATTCCATGCGAAGAAGCTCGCCACAATCGGCGGCCCCCTCAGGCCGGGCGTTGTGCATAGACTCGACAAAGAGACCTCAGGCGTTATGGTTGTGGCGCTCGACGACAAGGCGTACTATGATCTTGTTGAACAGTTCAGAAAACGGACCATGAGCAGGCGATACAAAACGCTCATCTTCGGCACTCTTAAAGAAGACAGCGGAGAGATATCCCTGAGGATCGGCAGGTCAGAGTCTGACAGAAAAAAGATGTCCACGCACTCAAAAAGAGGTAAAGAGGCGGTCACGACCTGGAGAGTGGTTGAGCGTTATCGATCAGGTTCGCTGATCGAGGCAAAGCTCGGCACCGGAAGGACCCACCAGATCCGTGTGCATTTCGCATCCATCGGCCATCCTGTGCTGGGCGACAAGACCTATGGTTCGAAGATTTCACTGGAAATCGGCAGAAAGAGGATAGTCTTTCCCCGCCAGATGCTCCATGCCGAACTCCTCGGTTTCACCCACCCTGTCACAAAGGAATGGCTCGAATTCAGAACACCTGTGCCACAGGATATGGAGGAGAAGATCAGCGAGTTGCGCAATGGAATATCGTTGTCATAAGAATACAGGACTGGCTTCAAAATCTTTCCTGGGCATACTCCTGTTTCTGTTTGTTGTTTCATGTAACACTCAGTATATTGTGCAGCACGATGCAGCAGAGCAGACCGTACCAAATCTTTATTGCAGTATGCTCAATATACCCCAAAGGCCCCATGCTCTCATAGAGCCAAAACCGTATCTCGGCATCCATATAGCATCCGTAGTATTTGAGCAGACGCTGTATCCCGCCTGCACCGAAAAACGTTTTATACAGGCCGCAGGCATAGTCGCCGGGAGCCCTGCCGCAAAGGCAGGGATCAAAGAAAAGGATATAATTCTGTCGTTCAATGGCGTTCCTGCCTGTTATAACGAAGGACAGATTCCGGATGACTTCAAAAGATCGGTTGAACAACAGACAATCGGGGTTCCGGTCCGAATGGAAATCCAGAGCAATGACCAGCGGTTTTCTATCACTGCACTACCCGAGGCAAGACCGATGCATCAGCAGCCTGAGGCGAAACATCCTGAGATAGGGCAGTGCCAGACGCAACCGTCGCTGCTGCAGCAGCAATTAGATGCCAAAAATATCATGCCGATGTTCAACAATATTATTGATGAGCTGTACATCCGGTCTAACATTAACCACAACCCCGGCTCAGCCCATAACAGTGAATCCGATCCGCTGCAGCTGAAAGAGGTGACGTATGCCCTGCGCCACCCGCTGTCTGTCGGAGTTGCAGGCAGGGAGTTGTCGCAGCGAATTATCGATGCTGCCCGAAATAATCAACTGCTGCAAGGAGCAGCCGCACTGCTCGATATGGAACTGCCTTTTTCAAAACCGCAGGCTGAAATAAGTTTTCCTATACTGCTTCAGATTATGGACGAGGCAAAAAGCGGCATTGAAAAGGCATTGAGCAATCTTTCTCCTGAAGAAAAGGCCCTGCTGAGGGAAAAGGCCATAGATCCTTGGAATAGCAAGCAGTGGAGCAGGACATTGGCGATCTCGGCAAAGGTGGACCGCGCAGGATTATTCGGGGCATTATCTCCCCTGCTCTCTTTCCTGACACCTGAGAATCTGCCGCTGCTTAAAGAAGATCTCATGAGGCGTTTTGGTGCCGGCAGCGGTCCGATCCTGTACGATGCAACGACCAGCCTGGGCCGGGTGATCGTCGGCGGCATCGGGCCGAACGTTTATACGGAGGACGCAGCTTTAATACTGGACCTCGGGGGCGATGATCTCTACCTTAATAATGCCGGAGGTACGCGGCCTGGCATGCCCGTAGCACTTGTGATTGACTGGGGAGGGAACAACCAGTATATAAGCAGAGAGAATTTTTCGCAGGGCGCCGGATTGCTGGGTGGCGGCCTTCTTCTCGATCTGGGTCAGGATGCTACGTTCAGTTCATTGGACGGAAGTCAGGGCGCAGGCTTTTGGGGTCTTGGCCTTCTCTATCATGGCAGCGGCAAGGCAGCATATCAGGCGAGAAGATATTCGCAGGGCACAGGACAGATGGGAATAGGCATGCTTATCTGCGGAAGAGGCGACGATCATTACAGCTGTTCATTCGGCGGACAGGGGCTCGGTCTTTTCGGCGGTGCCGGACTGCTGATAGACCAAGCCGGTGACGACACGTATCAGTTGGGCGGCCTGGAACCGGATTTCCGCGACCCGGGAAAATCGACCGTGAGCATGGGCCAGGGGTTCGGGAGGGGACTGCGTCCTGACAAGACTCAGGAGGGTGTGCCGGGCGGTATCGGTATGCTCATTGATCAGAAAGGAAACGATCGATATATTGCGGATTACTTTGCGCAGGGCGCGTCGTATTACTATGGTCTCGGCATACTCCGCGATCTGTCCGGTGACGACCAGTATCTATCCGGCCGCTACTCACAGGGAGCAGGGATTCATTCTTCCATCGGGTTCCTTCTCGATGAAGGAGGCAATGACTCTTATTATGCCTCCTTTGGCGTAGCACAGGGGCTGGGACATGATTTCGGCATCGGCGTTCTCGAAGACAGTGGCGGGAACAACCGTTTTTGGGGAGGAACCCTCGTGCAGGGCGCAGCCACAAATGGCAGCATCGGCATATTAATTGATCTGTCCGAAAATGGGCAGAGGATGTCTGTCAGCAACGCTCAGGCCTACGCTCAGGAAGAAAACAGCATCGGGCTGATGATCAGCAAGGCTCCCGGAAGCGATGCAGCCGCAATAACGACAGGAATAAAGAAGCACTGAATCAGCCAGGACCGGACTTCAGCAACAGGAGTATGCATGAAAATAGCTGCCATCTCAGGACTGCTCATCTGCTTTGTTCTGTTCATGGCATCAAACAGTTTTTCAGCCCCGCTGCCGCGGTTCGAACCTGTGGATCTTTCCGGCACCATCTCTGATGTCCGCTGGTTCCCTGAGAAGTCGGTTATGGGTACACCCGGCATGTCAGGCAGTGCAGGGAAGGACCGCACCTTTCCTGCCCACTTCATCGTAGAACTGAATAATGCAGAAGGCGTAGACCGCGAAACAGCCGGACGGCTCTCCTATTTCGTTGCAGGAGAAAGGTCTAAAGGCAGGAAGGACTCCACAATGTTTCTGCAGCTCGATCACCGTGACAGAAACTTTCTGCAGAAGGGCATGGAGATACGCATCAGGGGCTACACGGTAAGAGGGGATGAAGGCGGAACCTGGACCTCATACAAAAAGATCGAGGTCCTGCCCTAAGGTCCTTTGTCCTGTGTCACTCCCGCCAGATAATATCTGCCTCTATCCTTAGCAGTTTGGTTCCCTTTGGATCAGGAATACATTCCTCTCTATCAATCCCGCTTAGGATAAAGCGCGGTAACATTGCCCGCAACGAACATCTCGAAAAACTGCCTTTTGGGGACAGCCTTGATTATCTCTGCGGCAATGAACTTCGCATCTTTTCCCTGCGCGGACAGTTCCCTGCCGATCCGCTCAAATGTCAGCAGGTACTGCTTCATCTCCTGCAGATCCTTTTTTGTCGAAAGCGGCCCGTGGCCAGGGATAATGGATACGACATCCATGGCCGATATATCATCAAGGACGCCGGTCCAGCCCTTTATCTGTCCGTCCCCCATGTAAGGGTGAACATCCGTAAAAAGAATGTCACCTGCAAACAATGTTTTAGTGTCAGGGACGTACATCAATAGGCTCCCGTCCGTATGCGACGCTCCGGTAAAGATCAGTTCCACCTTCCTGTCGCCGAGATCGATCTCCATCCTGTTGTTAAAGGTCAGCGATGCCATCGCAACGGTAGTTCCGGCAAGTAGTTCGTCCGTAAGTCCGTAGCTTTTCGCCTTCAGAAGGATGGTAGCGGCAGCAGCCTCAGCGTTTTTCCTGCCGTTGGTGTGAGAGACAACGACAGCGCCGAGCCTGATGAAATCAGCGTTGCCCAGCGAGTGATCGAGGTGTTCATGAGTATTCACTACATACTTGATCGGCTTATCTGAAACAGCCCTGATGTCCCTTATAAAACGCTGGGCCTCTTTCGACGAAATCAGGGTATCGACCACGACGATGCCATCTTTGCCGATAATGATCCCTGCGTTTGCGCCAAAGCTGCTTGATGGAGCAGGATTTTTTGCATCGATGTAGGAGTAGATACCCTCTGCAATCTTCGTCAACCCCGGATTGCGGGTGGCATCTTCCCCTATGGCCAAACCTCCCAACGCCATAAAAGCAAAAATCAATCCTGCAAACAACAATACCTTCTTCATTGCAGCCTCCTGTTTTATGATTTACCGTTCGAGGGGTGCAACAGCCGCTGCCAGCAAGACCTCGACTTCAAGCCAGATGCCTTTTTCGTCAGCAACGTTGTCCACCTCTTTTAAATGCTCATCCATAAACCGCGTCAAATCTTCCTCGGAAAGCCCGCTAAACAGACCTCGATAACCGCTGTTCCAGAGGACATCCCGCCATTCCATACTGTTTCTTAAATAATAGCCCATCTGTTTTGATTGGATATTAATGTCCAGGTAACCTGCTCCGCTCAGAAGCACGGTGATTTTATCCTGGCTGTCCAGCCGCATCCATGACAGTTTCGGTTCTTCAACGCCATACTCTTTGATCCTGTCTATCAACATCTTCCGTAACGGCATCATCAACGTGGGGGTAAAACTCGTTATGGCAAGCTTCCCGCCAGGCTTCAGGACTCTTGAAATACAGGTTAATCCATTCTCCATGTCCGGCAAAAAGAAGAGGCCGAAAGCACAGCAGGCTGCATTAAAGGTGTTATTTTGAAAGCCCATATCTTCCACATCACAGCGTTTGAATGTCGTATTTTGCAAATTCATTTTGTGCGCCTTGATTACAGCCCTCTGAAGCATCTTCTCCGAAATGTCAATGCCGGTAACATGACCAGTCGCCAGTTCCTGGGCAGCGGCTATCGCCACATGCCCGGTCCCGGTAGCAACATCAAGCAGATTCTCATTGCCGTTTAAGTGCATACTCTTGATCAACCACGAGGCGCTTTCGGCAAAAAAGCGCAGACCGGAACAATCGTAGCCTTCGCCTGCCATGTCAAAGGCAGCCTTTACCTTTTGCTTCTGTTCATCATGGTTCATCGTTCGGCATCCTCTCATGTAATTCAAACCGTGTGTTCATTCGATCATTCCCTTTGCTCGCAGCAATTCCGGATTATCCGTGATCGCCATGGCAGTCTTCATCTTATGGAAGCCTATCCTGCCGTAGAAAGGTTCCTTGCCGGGGTTCGCAAAGAGCATGGTTATCTCGGCATTCGCTCTTACAAGCAGATACTCCATGATCATGGTCCCTATGCCTTTTCCCTGGTATTGCGGAAGGACGACCACGTCGTAAATAGCCGCACGCAAGGCCCCGTCCGAAATACCTCGCCCTGCTCCTATCAGCTTCTCATCATGATATGCAAAACAGCGCATTTCGCTGTTTCGAAAGGCAGTTTCAAGCTTTACAATATCCCTTTTGCCAAGAGGTGCCAGTTCGATAACCCTTGCAAGCTCTTCCCAGGAAATATTTTCAACGTCGTCAGCCAATTGAATATCCATTTCACCCCTCAACTGTTTTATGGCCTGCTGAAGTTATCGGCATTGCCTCAGAAACCGCATCGAAAACAGGCATCTCCACAGACATGCCAAGAAACTTGCCGTAACGCTCTGCTGCATCAACTAAGGCATCGCTGTTTTTTGCCTGACGGCCAAAGAAATCAACTTTTATGCTAATGACGCTCTTTTTAATAATACGCTTCCATGTGCCGACAACCCGGCCGTCCATAATAACCGTCGGGGCAAACATCCCGTTATTCCCGGGACATATTTTTTGCACGTGGCGTGGATCAAGCGCAGCGCTGCGGTCTTTATACCCGAGCATATATTCATCAAATCCGGGCAGGAGGTAAACAGCCTTCGGGTCATGCCGAAACACAGGCATATTCATGGCCATCCAATAGACATTACCGTCAACGCTTTCCTGCGTGAGCCAGGTCTTGGCCTCTTCCAGGCCAGCTTTCGCATCAGACACCTTAAGCCCGGACCACCATACAAAATCTTCCAAAGTAGCAGGGCCGTGGCTCACGAAATAACGTTTTGTGAGCTCGCACACTGCTTCATCCCGCGCTAATATCTTTGTTGTCGGACAGTATTCATCAAGCAGTCTGAATGTGTCCTGCCTGCTGCGCGGCAGCCCGAAACAGATGAGCCTGTCCTGCCCGGCCCGCCTCAGGATATGGTAGCCTCGCTGCTTGTCCACGGCGATACCGTCATGCTCCAGCGCCTCGTACATTTCAGCACGGGTAAGTTGCTTGCCACCTGCAAGTGCCTTCTCAAACACGTTCTTGCAACGTGTAAACGTTCGCTCATCGAGTTCCAATTCCCTGAAGCGGGACGCGCTGCTCTCAATAATGCGCGGCGACAGAAGCTCAAGCATCCATCGGATGTCAGCTGCAGCAACGAAATGCAACGTGCCGCGCATCGGCCAGGTCCTGATTATTGATCCGTCGACTATTGCCTGCTCAATATTGGTTATCGTTGCATTGGGAAGACGAAGTCCAATGGCCCAGAGTGTGCCCGGATAGTCCTGGGCCTGCATCGCACCCAGCGATTTAACAACCTCGCCGGGTTTCTTGAACCTTGCAGAGGAGATCTGCTGGTTATAAAGCCTAAAGCGGGTTATATCCTGAACAGTCATAAGATTGGAGTGATCAATTTTCCTGTCCGGATGCGTCACGCTCAGCAAAGACTTCCTTCGCTGCAAAGGTGCCGTTAAGTGCAGCAGGAAACCCGGCATACACAGCCATCTGGATCATGATCTCGACAATTTCCTGCCTTGTGCATCCGACATTGAGGGCGCCGTGAATATGAACTTTGAGTTGCGGCTGAGCATTGCCTAAGGCGGCAAGCGCTGCGACCGTTGCGATCTCACGCTCCTTTAGCGACAGCACACCGCGGGAATAAACATCGCCAAAAGGAAATTCGATGGTGTACCGGGCGAGATCCGGAGCAATATCCTTCAGCGCCTCAATCACTCTTTCACCGGCATAGCCGTCAATTTCATTAAGCTTTTCCAAACCTCTTTTAAAGCGATCCGAATTCATGATGACTACTCCTTTTTGGCAACAGCCTTGAAAAAGGTATAACAAAATACTCCGTCGGATTCTGTTGTGCGATTGAGGTCCTGAATGCCTTTGTCAAAGGTGTTTTCATCAGTTAACCCAGCTGTGAGTGCAGATTCACGTACACCCTCGATCATGGCGGTAAAGGTCTTTTTTGTGAAGCCATCAACAAGTTCAGGTCTGCTGTCATCAACGTAGACCATACGCGGGGAAACATGTATCGCGCCAAAACCGGCACGGCTGAGGAGCGGATACAGTTCTCTGCCGATAGTCGCATTTCCGCCGGACCTTCTCTGCAGTTCAACCTGGCAAAGAATGGCTTTACGGGCAGATTCACTGTCAGGGTAGAAATATGCTGAACCGTGATCACCCTCGATAACCGTTATTGTTCCGCCGGGCTTTAGATGGCTTTTCAGGATAGTCAGCGCTTCAACCGGGAGGGGCAGATGTTCGAGGACAAAACAGACAAAAATATGGTCGAATGAGTTTGGCCCGAACGGTAAGCGAAAGATGTCGCCCTGCTGAAATCTGACGTTCGTTATCCCCGCTGCCTCGGCATTCATTCTGGCTGCAGTCAGGGACTTTTCAGATATATCGACAGAAGTGATCAGGGCCTCGGGGCTGTATTTGGCAAGCGTGACGGTTTGTGCGCCAACACCACAGCCAGCCTCCAAAACATTACTTCCGGCAGGGTAAAAAGTGTCAGAGTGCAATAACTCAACCAGTGTTAACGCCTGGTCCTGAAGGCGAATATTCTCTCTCAGATCGTAGCCGTGAACATAGCTGTTATTCATTACCGTCTTCCCCCATCCACGCTAATACTGCGTTTCACTCAATTATCAGTCTGTTCTGATCGCAACAAAGGCCCCTTCCATTCTTCCTGCGATCTGTTGATCGTATTCGATGACGGAAGACAACTCGACCCGTGCGATTTTCTTGCGCTTCAACATTGCTACAAAATGCTGCCATGCTTCAGTTTCTGGTGCGTCGCAACGAGCGGTAAAATCGCCCGCAATCGGCTTGTCATAGCTCATGGAGTTTCTCTGAATGACCAGCCGACACGTTAGCCCCTCCTGCTTCAGTCTGAAATGCACCGCGGTCCATGCCGCAAGGATCGCAAGAGACGACGCGCTGCCGCCGAACACGGTTTCTCGGTGGTTTATGTTCGGGGCAAGCGGGGCTGACAGCACCACGCCCTCCGCATCAGCTTTACGCACCTCAACGCCCATTGCTTTGGACAAAGGGATATGTTCGTGCAAGTAATCCTGAATCGCCTTTAATGAATCTTTAGTCACGTTATTCTGCCTTGCCTGCCTTTGTTGGATAGACCTCAAAAATTACAGCAATCACTTCGTTCTCCTCCATAGCCAAGCGAATTTATGATTTCTTTTTTGAGTTATATCCTTTTTCATTATACGGTTGAATCTTATCCAGCCACATTTCTTCGAGTATTTTCAAATCTTCGGTATAATCATAAGACAAATCTTCTTTTGGCTTTAACTGGTCTAACACATCGAAAGAAAAACCTTCTTCGCCTATTTCATTGAAATCTCTTTGCATTTCTTTATTTAAGTGGCTGCCCATTCTTAATTGAAACTTATTGCTATTTATTCTGCCGCGCAGGTCTTTGGCGCTTCCAATATATATCTTGCCGTTTCCCAGGTTCCTTATCTGATAAATGCCCATCGGCTGAATGGTCTGCTTATATTTGTTTATGATTTCTTTCCTGTTCATATCTTTTCTCTTCTCAGTAGCCCAATTCCTTTAATATTGACGAAAGTCTTTGCAGCCGTTCGCCGAGCAGTTCGTCATCGTTACTTAACGCCTGCTGAAACAATTTTATGTCTTCATCTATCTTGGGGTTATCAGTACATACCGCTATAGTCATTGCATCGCCCTGCATTGCTACCCTGTCAATTACGGATTTTGCCGAATCATATAATTTTTCATGGCGATATGCCTCTGCAGAGAAATACTGCTTTGCCCTACAAACAAAAATCGCGAGGTCGAGCACACGATGAAGTGGCAGTTCTTCAGATTGTCTCGACCACTTTTCGCCTGTATATCTCCAGACTTTTGCCGAGATATCAACTTTTCCCCTATCATTCCATTGAGCCAGTCCAAGGGAAAGCCCCTTGGCATCGGTACTATAGGCATATCGTCCATCAATATTTTCGTAATTCTCGGAAACAATAACCGGCTTATGCTTTAGTGATACGGGTATCTTCATGATTTTAGACTCCTTATAATGTATCTACTAATATAGTAATTTACTGCTTTAGTAGATACATTACGATTCTAATGGTGAAGATGTCAAGCATATTGCATTTTATTCAGGGGAGCCAACTCTGCACGTTCCCTCAATTTTTACCCTAATAGACCTCCTGCGATATTGCAATCGCAACTGCTTCTGCCAAGACCACTATGTCCTCGGTGCAAAATATCTGCGTTATGCTTTTATCAAAAAGCAGGTTTGCTTCAGGGCCAAATTCTTCATCTGCCCGCCAGAGCTCAATAAAAACAGGGGCACCTTCAAATGCCTCAAGCACAATTGCCACATCTGATCGATTTATCTTTTCGCCAGGCATACGATCCAGGACTGATAAAATATTGTCAGGATTATTCCCATATGTTCTTACGATCAGATCAGTGGAGCGTCTCTTGAACTCTTCAGCAAAACTCCCGGCAGCTGAAAGTCCGCTAAAACCAAGCCGCTCTCCCGTTAATACAGGCAAGCCCGCTATCTTTCGCGTAAGGTAATGCAGAATTAATACCGTCAGATAATCCTCTGCCGGAGCATTACGTGATAAAGACAGAACCTGCTTGTCTTTTACATCAACAACGTATTTATCGGCAAGAAATCTCACAGATGCGTTTTCAGGCAAACCTGAACGTAACAGGCTGTCCCAGGCTTTCATTATCGCTGCCTCAAGGCCCATGATATATTCGTTCCCTCTTAAGAAGCATCCCGTATAAAGTGCGGCATGGAGGCCGGGACTTCTATCACCATCTCGATAAAACCGCGATACTCCCCCTTCAGATACCAGGGGCTCTGATAAATAAACTTCTTGATTCCTTTTTTCTCGATAGTATAAATATTCGTCTGACGCAGTTGCATCAGTTGTTGAAGCTTCGTACGTGACGGCTCAGGGTGGCAGTCGAGCAGATTCGAGCCGATGAGCTTTATGCCTCCTGATTTCGCAAACGTCTTTATTGCCTTCTCATTCATCTCAAGTATTATGCCCTCAGGATCGCAGACAACAACCGATCCTGCAAATTCTTTCACCCATGCAGATTTTTCCATGGTCAACAATCCTCCTGTGTCGACTAAATGCCCCAAAAGGGGCAATTCTAACGTTATTATTCCCGGCAGTTCGAAGATATCACTGCTGCGGTTTCCCCTTTCCGAAAGGGCAGACCTTCACACATACGCCGCATATGCGGGCACCGATTCCGTCTCTGGCCTTGAATTCCAGGGTCTTGTCAGCGCACCTGCTGAAGTACAACGCTTCGTCGCGGCTTTCATACCGGTCGCCTGCCAAAACGTTTTTTATCGCTGATGCAGGACAGGCCTTCGTACATTCAGTGCATTTGCCGCACCGGTTTTTCAAAGGCACGTCAGGGACAAGCGGCATGTCCGTCAGAACGGTCGCAAGCCTTATGCGAGGTCCGTATTGAGGACTGACAATCAGAAGACTTTTCCCCTGCCATCCTATTCCGGCCATGCGCGCAACCGCCTTGTGTGAAACATTCCCCAACAGGTTGACCTCATCGGTTATAAAGGATGCCGGAACTGCTTTCGCAGCAAAGCCCTGTTCCTTTATCCAATGAACAAGCGCTGCGGTAATGCCATCCAGCCGCGCGTTTATCTCACGATAATGCTGGGCATATGCGATCGTGGGACCATCAGTTATCACATTCAGGATTTCGTCATTCAGATGCACGGCAACAGATATGGCAGAAGAATACGGCGTCAGCAGATCATCAGGGATCACCTTCCATCCTTTTTTGAATTCTGCAAGATCGGCCACCCCGACAAGGTTTGCTCCTTCAGCACGGCTCAAATCCTTAAGTTCTCTGGTCTGTCTCATCGTTCCTCCTTTCAGTCATGCTCATCTTATACGTGTTGTCATCTGCCCTTTCTGCCTGCCAATGACCCCAAGGCCTTTATTGCATCCTGAACAACATCAGTCCACGTCGCTGCATTCAGGCGCAGGAAGTGCCGGTATTTCTGTCTCGGTGAAAATATGGGTCCAGGCGCAAAACTTATACCTTTTTTGACCGCCCGTTCATACATTTCAAGGCAATCAATCCCTCTGGGGAGCTCAACCCATAGGACGTAGCCTCCTGCGGGTCGAGAGACCTTTGTGCCCTCAGGGAAATGCCTGATGACCGCCTCAGACATCAGATGGACATGCCGGGCATAGATCCTCCGTATTTTTCTCAGGTGATGGTCATAGCCTCCGTTTGCCAGAAATTCGGCGATTGCCAATTGTGGCGGAGTAGCGGTGGCCATATTGGTTATTGATTTCATCCTTTCGATATCGCGCGTAAAGCGGCCCGCAACCGTCCAGCCGATGCGATATCCCGGCGCAATCGTCTTTGAGAAGGACGAGCACAAAATAACGCTGTCCTTTTTGTCAAAGGCCTTGGCAGCCTTCGGCCTCTGGCCGGAAAAAGAGATATCGCCGTAAATATCGTCTTCGATAAGCGGAATATTATGGGACGCAAGCAATTCAACCAACTCCTTCTTTTTCACGTCCGGCATGCAGCTGCCCAGAGGGTTGTTAAAACTCGTGATGCAGAGGCATGCGCTTATCCGGTTCTGCTCAATGGCATATTTGAGCGTATCCACAGAGATCCCGTCACGCGGATGGGTCGGAATTTCGAGCGCCTTCAGTCCCATCATCTCAATCGCCTGGAGAAAATTATAATAGGTCGGCGATTCAACCGCCACCGTGTCCCCCGGCCTGCAGATCACCCTTAAAGCAAGGACTATCGCCTCCTGACATCCGGAGGTGATGATAACGTCATCAGGCGTGATCGTATAGCCTGCGGTAAGGGCGCGTCTGGCAATCTGTGTCCTAAGCCCCTCAAACCCGGCCGCAAATTCATACGAAATATTCTTTATCCTGTACCGCCGGGTCACTGCAGCCATGGCCCGGTTGATCCTGTCAACCGGCAGCAGCTCAGGGTTGGGAACTGCTGCGCCAAGCTGAACAAGCTTTGGGTTGCCGCTGTCCTTCAGGATCATCATCACAAGGTCGCTGACACTCACCGTTGACGGCCTCGATGATGGATTGGACAATTCTATTTCAGCACCCTTGCGTGGCGTCGCCGAGAGCACATAATATCCGGACTGGGGGCGGCACTCAATCAGCCCCTTGTCTTCCAGCAGGCGATATGCCTCCATGACCGTAGCAATGCTCACCTGCATCTGCCTGTTAAGGCTGCGCACAGACGGAATGCGGTCTCCGGGGCTGAAGGTTCCCGAATCGATCAGGTGTGACATATCATTTGCCACCTTTTCATAAAGCGTCATATCTTTCATGAGCAGCCTCCCTGTTTTGATCGGATACCACTAAATGGTATATGACCGAAGCACCAATTACCAGATGCAATTCCCTTCTCCGCAAGGCATAACAGTTCCCACAATGCAGAACTGTTATGCAATCAATAGCGATATTTTGCATCTGTTTTTCCCTGATACGCAACGATAGACTATTACCATGAAACAGAGAAAATGCCGTATACGGTCCGGGACGCAGTCCTCCCCACTAGCATTAATCGACGCAGCCGCAGGGAACAACGCTGCAGCCGAGATGCACAGCGGAGCAATGCTCCTGATAGACGGCGATGGCAGAGGTATTACGGTTCTATGTACAGAAGGGACGGGTTGTCTGACGCAGCCGAGCGACCCTGAGGACCACATATTGCTCCCGGGGGAAACATTTGTCATCGATAAGAAGGGGCTCGTTGCAATCACCGCGCTCACCAACATGCACCTGAACCTGCTGACCACGCCATCATAGGTATTCCTTTCTCACGGGTGACCAGGCATCAACCGCCCTGCAGTGGGCAGTTCCCGTGGACACGGAATGCACGACATTTGAAGGAATGGCAATCACCTCGCCCGGCTTTAGCGTAATATGTCCGGCATCAACAGTAAAGGTCAGTTCACCTTCAAGCACCATGGTGATCTGCTCAGATTCATGACTATGTTCCGGAAAGGTGGTATTCCCCTCCATCTCAAAATAGGTCAGCATGCTCTTTTCAAGGCCTACGGCCCACATGTCAGCGCCCGGCAGGAGAGTCCGCAAAGGCAGGTCTTTCTTGCGGTAAGCCCTCACCGATGGGGCATGCGTTTTCATGAATTCGCGCATTTCCTGATTGATAAAACAGTCTGTTATCGTCCGGTAAACCGTTTCAGCAATTGCAGGGTCCAGACCGGCCGCTTCCGCCCCATTTCTCACTTTTTGAATCACCTCTGCCACACGGTCAGGCGCCTTTACATCCTTTTCATCTTTTTTCAATTTGCCGGCCTTATTCACCAGCCTGCCTCTTTTTGAAAGCAAGCCGATGAGTTCAGCATCCAGGGTATCAATCTCGTCTCTTATTTCCCTCAGGCTCATCGCCTTCCTCCATACATCGGTCATAATGCCTCCTTTTCGTATGCCCGGCGTCTCAGCCTCAACATCTTTTTTGAGCCCCGCTGAAACTCAAACGGCACAGGCACCATTTCGACATCGATGCCTTCCTTCTCCAGGCCCCTCAGCACCTCATCCATAGGGGGGTATGGTTTTGCATCAAGCCCCTGCAGGGGATAGATCCTGACTTCTCCGGCACAAACCCTAAGCATTTCCCTCAGGCTTGCGACATGGAAATCCGGACTCAGCCGGTCCCCATAGAGGAAGAGAAAGTGACTCGACAGGACAAGCGTAAAAGCCCTGTCTGCAAAAGGCAGAAGAGGCAATCGGGCCTGGACATATCTTCCCTCCGCGCATCCCTCCTGATAGTCGGCCATAAACAATGCGAGGGCCATGTCTCGATAAGCCATGAGCCCATCTCTGTCCCGGTAATAATCCCAGTGAAAAAGATGTGGCACTTCGCTGACCCTTTGATATACGAGCGCCGTGTCTGCTTTTCCCTTCTCCCACAGATGATCGGCTGAAAGACCATAAAGGAGATCGCAGGCGGTAACGCGGATTTCTTTCATGTGTGCCTCAGCCGCAAAGGAAGATGCGCCCCCGGGGCAGTCGAGAATCCTCCCCTGGCGAAGCAGTGCTTCGTCAAGAGAGAATATCCTCATATATTCTTCATAGGTCCGCCCGATGAAGGCGATGCGGTCCAGTTCAAACGAAGTCAGGTTTCCCATAAGGGTTATTTCTCCTTTTCTGCAAAGGCAAAAAGCCTGCGAAAATTGAACTCATATTTCTTCCCTGTCCAGTTCTGCTCGTACTGCATTCCGACTGCATAGCTGAAATATCCCTGCTCTTTATCGGGCAGCACGGCGAGATAGGGCCGCAAACCGGCTGAAGACCACCAGTCCATAATCTCACCAATGCTATCAAACGAGATCGCGTAGTCCCGGTAAGAGACGTTGACCGCTGCGAAGCCGGCTTCAAGCAGGAGGCGCTCATACTCCTCTTTTGACGGCAGATACCAGGGCAACTCCATATTTTCATAGAACCGCTCAAATTTCAGAGCTGCGATTGCCTTTTCGGTATACGCAAAGAACTCTCTGCAGAAATTCCTTGCCGGAAGCTGAAAGGCAATTCTCCCTCCTGGTTTCAGCGCCCGGTGAGTCCTGGCAATGGCCTGCGGCTGGTCCTTTACCCACTGGAGGGCAGAGTTGGAAAACGCAAGGTCGAATTGTTCGATAAAATCCATCGACTCAGCCGCTATTTTTATGAACCTGATATTGCCGGCTTGCGCCGATACTTCCTCTGCCTTGCGCTGCATCTCTTCGGAAGGGTCGATGCCGACTATTTCACCTCCGGATGCAAGGCGTGAGAGTTCGAGCGTGAGCTTGCCGGTGCCGCAGCCGATATCAAGCACCGAATAGTCTTCACGTATGCCGGCCATGACAGTCAGCTCCTTCCCGGCCTCGATCTGAGGCGCCTTTACCCGGTCATATCTTTCAGCATCCCATCTCACTGCACACCTCCAAAAACAAAAAGGCCACGGGGTTTATTCCGTGGCCTTCAGGATATTCTCTATGACTTCTGCTAACAGCTAATAGGAACTCCTCCCGGCCACGGCATTGATATGCCACGCCCTCTTAAGAATTACTCGCGCTGTCAACAGACCTGTGTAAAACATGCGGCAGTATAGATAATTTCGGTTTTGCATGTCAAGGGAAAGGCGTTCAGTTCAGGATATGCGCTTGACAGCAACAGCATGCAGTTTTATAATGACCAATAGTCATTAAATGAATACTGGTCATAGCAAGAAGACAGAGCGGCGGAAGAACGAGCAGTTGGCGCGAAAGACAGCCATTGTTAAGGCTGCGCGTGAGGTATTCTTCGCAAAAGGGTTTATGAGCGCAACGGTCGATGAAATAGCCGACCGGTGCGGGCCTGCAAAAGGGACGATATACCTTTATTTCATAAGCAAGGAAGAGCTCTATATGTCGGTCATGGCTGAGGGGATGCAGAGGCTGAGGAAGGAGTTCGGAGTCCTCAAAAAGCGCCCCCCCGGCAGCAAGGAGTTCGTCGAAAGCGCCTTCATGGCCTATTATCATTTTTTCAAAAGGAACAGAAAATACTTCCGCATCATGTTCCTCAGCAGCCAGCCTGACATGCGCTCACGCGTACCTGAGGAAGCACTCAGAGGTTGCATGGAAGCCGCTCTGGAGTGTCTCGGCATTGTCCGGGACCTCGTGCAGGAGGGCATCGATGCGCGCTGCTACCGGCAGGTAGACGCCTGGGCAGTGGCCAACATCCTCTGGGCCACAATCAACGGGATCATTATGGCCTATGAGCAGGACCCGATCTACCGCGAGGAGATCGTCGGCATGGAACTGGAGCAGATGCTGCTGCAGAGCCTCGACCTTGCTATGGAAGGTCTGAGGCTGAAGAAATAATGTTCTGGCTGGCATGGAAGACGCTGTACCATGAAAAAGGCAGATTTATTGTCACGGTCGCAGGCATCGTCTTCTCGACCATCCTCGTGCTTACTGAGGTAGGTATCTATCTTGGGATGATGGGCAGCGCAACCGACATCATCCGGCATAACGACGCCGATATCTGGATTGCTTCAAAGAACATCCAGAGCTTCGATTTTGCAAACGCCTTTCCGGAATCAAGAAAAAACCGTGTAGAGTCACTTGCCGAGGTGCTCTGGGCAGAGCCGCTTATCCTTACCTGGGGGTTCTTAAAACTGGCCAATGGCGGACAGGAGCAGGTGCAGATCGTGGGCTTTAATCCTGACAAGGGCATCGGCGCGCCATGGTTGATGATTGAGGGGCAAGCCTCGGATGTAAAAGGCGGAAGGTATATGGTGCTGGATAGAACATCGGAGAAGCGGCTCGGCAGCCTGAAGCCCGGCTCTCTGTGGGAGTTAAGCCAGTCGAGGTTCAGGCTGGTTGGGGTGTCCCAGGACATAAGGAGCTTTACGACCGCGCCAGTACTCTTCATGTCCTATGCGCAGGCGCAGGACCTGCCGATCGGATGGATTAAGCCCGGCCTCACTTCCTATATCCTTGCAAAGCTCAAAGATGGAACAAAAAAGGACGAAATTGTAAAGGCCCTCAGAGTACTTCTTAAAGACAACGATGTAATGACAAAAGAGGAATTTGTGATGCGGACAGTCAAATACTGGACGATCCAGACAGGCATAGGCATGAGCTTTTTTCTTACCGCCCTTCTTGGCCTGATGATCGGCGGGGCCATCGTGGGCCAGACGATCTACGCAAATACCATCCAGCATATGAAGGAATACGGGACACTCAAGGCAATGGGAGCAAGGAATGAGGAGATCTATAAGACCATCTTCAGTCAGGCGCTCATCAGTGCGGCAGTCGGTTACTCGCTGGGGACGGCAGTCATGCTGATGTCGCGCCACTCCATAGAGGCGGCTGGCGTTCCGATGTTGCTGAGCCCGCTGCTTATCGCAGCTCTCTTTATTATTATCTGCGCAAGCTGCCTGTTTTCGGCCTACTTCTCGGTAAGAAAGATCAAGACCCTTGACCCGGTAATGGTCTTCAGGGGGTAAGATGGGAACAATCCTTCAACTGCGCAGCGTAAGCAAAACCTATCGCGAGGGAAAAAACGAAGTGCCGGCGGTTGAGTCGGTCTCTCTTGATCTTCGAAGGGGAGAGCTGCTGCTTTTGATGGGGCCTTCCGGCTCGGGCAAGACCACGCTTCTTTCGATGATGGGCTGCATCCTGCGCCCTACTGCTGGCGAGATAAGGATAGACGGTGCAGTCGTAGACCATCTCCAGGAGGCCACACTGCCTGATATCCGGAAAAAGCATTTCGGCTTTGTCTTTCAATCGTTCAATCTCTTCCCCTCCCTTACCGCTGCAGAGAATATCGAACTTCTGCTGAGGATGAAGGGCTATGAAAAGAAGGGGCTCAGGGCCGAGGCACTGAGACTGCTTGAAAAGGTCGGGCTCTCAAACCGGACAGATTTTTATCCTGCAGACCTCAGCGGCGGACAGAAGCAGCGGATCGCCTTTGCCCGGGCTCTTGTGGGAGACCCGCCGATTATACTCACCGATGAGCCGACCGCAAACCTTGATTCAAAACGGGGCAGGGAAGTCCTTGAGCTGCTTAAAAGACATGCTGCAGAGCAGAACAGGGCCGTAGCTGTCGTCAGCCATGACCCCAAGGCAGAGGCTGCTGCTGACAGGGTAATATTTCTTGAAGACGGGAGGATAAAAGAATGAAGCGCAGATTGGCATTTATCATTGCGATGGTTGTAATAGCCGGTATGGGATATCTTTTTTTATCAGGGTCCGATGCCAGGAAAGAAGAAGTGAAGCGACCGCTTGAGCGGTACGCCGCTGCCGAAGGCAAGGTAGAGGTATTACCGGGCTTCGAGGTGGAGCTCAGCAGTGAACTGGAAGGGAGAATAGAGTCGTTTCCGCTCAGAGAAGGTGATAATGTCCGTAAAGGTGATCTCATCGCCATGATGGCCAACAGTGACATCAAGGCAAAACTCCGGGAGTCAGAGGCAGAACTATCTGTGGCCGGATCAAAGTTGAAGGAGATTGCCTCTGGCGCACGCGAGGAAGAGATCAGGGAGGCTGCCGCGTCTTTGGAAAGCGCAAAGGCTGCCATGGAATTTGAAAAGGCAAGCCGTGACCGTCACAGGGAACTCTTTGCCAAGGGGTATGTCCACAGAGAACTGCTCGACGAAAAGGAGAAGAATCTCAAGGTAGCGTTAGCCGCCGTTAAGAAGGCCGAAGAGACCAAGACCCTGCTTGAGAAGGGGCCGAAGAAAGAGACGCTCAGGTTCTATGAGGAAGAAATTGGCAGGGCCGGAGCGGCAGCGCAGTATTATCGCAAGCTTCTCGAGAAAACCTATATCACCGCTCCGATTGCAGGCAAGGTTATCAGAAAATATTTTCAGGAAGGCGAAAGCGTCACCAAGGACAAGGCCCTTGCCGCGGTCGCTGATATTGCGCAGCTGCGGATCAACGCCGAGGTGGATGAAACCGATATCGGCATGGTCCATATTGGAGATAGGGCAGAAGTCAGATCAGATACCTTTGCCGGCGAGGTTTTCAGAGGCAGGGTAGAGGAGATATCGGATTATGCAGGCATCAGAAAGGTAAAACCGAATGACCAGGCAAAAAATCTCGACATGAAGGTGGTGCAGGTCAAGATCAGGCTTGAGGAGAAGACCTCGCTGAAACCCGGCATGACCGTGGATGTAAAAGTCCTGCCGGAAAAGAAAGGCTGACCGTTGCGTTGTTGCCCCTGTTTTGGCAGGCTCTTTTCTTTAATTTATCCTTAATTTTCCTTCATTAAATTTATGAATCAGCATCGATATGAGAGATTGATACATGAGGGAGCCATGCTTAGACGGCTACCTTTTCTTCAAGTGCCTTCTGTACGAGTTGATTCAGGAAAACGCCCATCATTGTAGCCTTTGCAGCTGCCTTCCTGTGTAGGTCTGTGGGTATCCTTACATTGAAACTCCCTTAAAGGGTTTCTGCGGCTCCCGGCACATCTGCCTGCATGTCTCAAGGTAATCATCAACCGCCTCATGGAACGCCCTCTTAAGCTCCTTAACGCTTGTTCCTTCAAACATAATAAGGTCGTTTATGGCTTCAATCTTGCCGTGAAAAACCTCGTCCTCTTCGCTGTAGTGGACCGTACCAATATAGCCTTTATAAGTCATTGAATCGCTCATCTTATAACCTCCCTGTCTCTCAACTGCTGTTCAATTTCTCTCAGGTAGCATTGCTTAATGACCTGTGCCAGAAAAGATAACCGTTGAGTTGTGGACCCTGTTTGGCAGGCGTCTTTTCTTCAATTTATCCTTAATTTTCCTTCATTGAATTTATGAATCAGCATCGATATGAGAGATTGATACGGCAGTCCTTCCTCAATTGCCTTGGCCTGAATTTTTTTCAGGTCTCGTTCCGTCATCCGTATATTTATCCGTTTTTGCTTGTTCAGGCTATAGCGGGCGTATTCCTCGTATTGTTTCTTGTCCTTTTTAGTTAGATCAGAAACCCATTCTTCCTTTTCAAGCGATCTTTCCAATTCCATTTCATCTTTATCTAAGCGTGCTGTTTTTTTCATGTCTTGCCTCCCAAATATTTCCTTGTCTCTTTGCTGTTTGGAATTATTGTTTTTAAAAATATTTTTTCGCTGTCTTCAACATACGGCACGGAATAGACATAATTTTCGATTCTAACCAGAAAAACTTTTTGATTTGGATATTTATCAGGATTGGGATGCCGCATTCGGTCAAGCAAATCGCCGGACGCAATTGCCAGCTCAACCTGTTCAAATGAAACTCCGCGCTCTTTCTTGAGCAATTCATTCTTTTCATCATTCCAGTCGAAGAATTTCATGAATGGATGCCTTTTGTATTCATGTCCTATAATATCAAGGCTGCATGGCCCTGTCAAATAGGCTTTTGTCTCTGTTTGTTATTTCGTCCTGGCCGTTATTAAGCCGTTATTAAGGTCGCTGATTTCTTCGGTATCTTCACAGAAGCGGGATAGGGAAAAATCAAAGAAACATGTACCAACGGAATAAGCATATAAGGATTTATTTCAGCATATCCGTCTCCCGTGATCTGTATTTTGTGCAACATCAGGGTTTATAATGCCGGATGAGCGATTATCTCTTTCGTGCGAGGCTATAGTGGCGAACAGCAGCCGTTCGGCCATACATACGGTGGTGTCTTCGGTCATGAGCGCCGTGCCCGATTTACTCATAGCCTTTGCCTGCCTCACAACATGGCTATTTCCGTCTTTGTACGGCTCCCGGTGGGTGCATCGATCGGGCTCGCTCATGGTGCAGGAATTCATCGTGATCCATTCGTCCGTCTTCCTCGCCTGGGTAATCGCCATGAATATTGGAAGGGGGAAGAAGGTAATTGCTCTCATCTGTATGAGCTCTGTCTATTCGATGTTCAGCTTTGGCTTCGGCTCGTGGCCGGCGCTGATATCGTTCTGGCTTCTGTGGATCAACAGGTCAATGCCCACGCTTGCCGGCCAGGCCCTTTCGGAGAATGCCATGCAGGCGGCCGTTCTGAACTGGGTGGCAAGTCTGGTCATATATCTCTTCGCCGTGTTCCTGACCACTTATGCCCCCGTGCCTGCGATGGGGATTACTGCGGATGTGATACAGGGGCAGGGGTTTGCCGAAAGAGGGCTCTGGGTGGAGCAGCCCTACCGCGTGCTGGCCGCAGGCGTAATCTACTACGCTGGGATCGGCCTTTGGCAGCTCCATGCCGGATACCGGGTGTGGAAGCAGCTCCCCATAAAGCTCAGCGCGTAAACACCATGCAGGTTCAATTCTGACTGTCTCCTTCTGGGCCTGAGTTTGTAGACGTTGATGCTTTTAGTGCATAGCGATTTCTTCCTTATGACCCTTCAACTGGCGTTTGATGATAGTTGTATTAACCCCAGGATGACGCTCACTCTCGGCCTATGAATACTCGATTTCTTCCTTGAGAGAAAATAGGGACACATCTCAACTAATAAGTTTCGTTTTTATTCCCAGCTATGCCGCAACAAGTGCTTATTCTGATTTCTTCGATCTAAATTGGGATGTGTCCCTATTTTTTCAGCAAAGACGGCTGGCAATTCGAAAATGCCATGAGGCAATAGCCTCAGTAGCTCTATCTCCGCATTTGGCTTAGTTATAGATGCTATTGTTGCTCCAATTAATATGCCATTGGTAATAGCCGCCAAAGACGGAACAATTCCAAGCACTGCACCTAACAAAATAGAAATCAAAGCAGAAATGCTATTTTTAACAAAAATAGAGAGGATTAAGCCATACATATTTTGATGGAGAAGCCCCTTGGCCATTTTACCAAAAGCCAGCAAAAAGCCTTTGAATGTATCGGGATTAATATATCCAATCAAGATCCCCACTGAAAACAGCGTCATAGCAGCATAGATGTACTTTGCAGACTGTCCGATAAAGCCGCCTAATTCTTGGTAACGTTTTTTCATGTGCTATATATTATTTTCAATTGACAGAACGCCAGCGATAAGGCGAGGTGGCAACCGGCCAAATTGAAAACTAAAAAGCGCTTATTCACCGTCGCCTTGATTTGATTGTTCAGTGGCATTTATTATTTGCGTTCCAACCTTTTGACCACGATAGTATCGGACCACTTGCACAGGAATAAGAACCAATGCTATGACGGCGACCACAATGGGAATATAACCATACGGAGACCACCCAAGGACATTAGAATACCACAAAAACAAGACCAATAAAGTTAGTAAAATCACACAAGCTAATATCATAAATGCTGTTGAAAACAGAGTTGCCGACAGATTTGCCAAGGCGGTCGGCTTCTTTGTTCCATAATTTTGTCGTTTGATATATCGTGAAACCTGGATAGGAATAAGTGCCCAACCCAATGCGGGAATCCCGATGAATAAAGCATTAGGGATATTCCGCTCGAATGTAATACCGAGGAGTAAAAGCAATGCAAAAAAACCACCAATCAAAAACCAGCCCAAAATCATTAATCCTAAAGATCCATAAACGACTGCGTTCTTGTTTTTCTTAGTTTTTAGGGTCATTTGCTTCTCTCATAAATTATAAATATTTTCAGTTATCATTCACTGAACAATGAGTTCACACGCCGCGAAGCGGTCGGCGTGGAACGATTCGTTATCACTTTTCAATTTATAGGATGGGGCTAGTAACACTAGGATCGACTGCTTCTAGCTTGTGACAAAGCCAAAATATTTTTTGACCTGATGTTTTTTTAAATAATTTAGAGTCTTATATGAAATAATAGTGCCGACAGGAAAAGCTAGGACAAGAGTGTAAAGAATAAATTTGAACAAGAAATAACCCCATTTCGAAAATCTCAATATTCCCATTCCCGCAATCAAATAAAAAGCTGTACTAATTGTTACGAACCATATCGCAATCTCCGATGGAGGATTTTGACCGAATATGTATGCCCATGACTTTGGATTCAACCAGATATTACCAAAAAAAAGAAATCCCACAACGGCAAGCCCGATCAAGATGATGCCAATCTTCTTTAGGAGTTTTATTTGTTCGCTATTATCTGACATTTATCTTCTGTCTCTATTTCGGGACTGGGCTCGTCCGACCTGATAACGAGGTGCATCAGCCGACGCGCGCCACATACGCTTGAATGAAAAACGCGCCACGCTTATTCGCGGTCGGCTGGATGCTGGTGTTAGCGCCTGTCTTATTTTTCATTAGATTTCTCTGTCATGCTGTAGGAAATTGCTATCACAATGGAAATTGGCAATCCAAAAAGGAAGACAATTACGTATGACATGGAGGCACCACCACCTCTATATGGCAAAACAAATTCAGGAATGTTTGCATATATTACAAATGGCAATAATGCTACGGCAGCAGCTGTACTAGCCGAATATTTCTTTTTTTCATATGCAACTAGAGCTGGAATTAATATCAATGTTGTAGCCAATAATATCCCGCTGAGACCACAAAGTCGGAAAGTTAAATCCTTGTAGCTTGGTATTGAGGCAAATATAGCTTGCATTAAATAGAATGCGATTAAGGTTATTTTTGCAGTTTTATGCCGTGATATTTTATTCATATTATTGCGCTAACATAGGGCGCTGAGCGACTGCGACGGAGGCGGGAGGACGGAAGGTCCGGTAGCCTGCAGGAAGCAGTGCGCTCCAGCGGATTGATGGGCGGCCTCTATCAGAGGCCGGACAGCGAGATGCTGGGAGCAAGCCCAGCGCCCTATGAAGGGCGGGGGCCTCCCTATTGGTATTCATTGTCACTGCCCATTGTATCATCTGTTATTGTGGGCAGGGACATCTTTATTTCTCTCGCCCTTCAATTACTCTACCAACTTGGTTTTTACTGGGTCTCATCGCAAGATGATAGCATAGCCCTCTGAGCTTGGGAAGACTAAAGTAAGCAAAATCAAAGGGTAATGTTTCTGGCAAAAGGTATTTGCTGTTATTACGGACTAAAAGCCAACTTGCCAAAACATGGGCTTATAGCAGGGTACTTTTCGCAGACTGACCTTGATATTCTGAGGTCAAGTTTCATTGAATGTCTTCCAAACTAATCACCTGCTATCTGCCCTCTCCTCTCATCTCTTTCCAGACATTGATCAGGCCGTTGGTTGATGCGTCGTGGGAGGTGACCTCAGAACCGCTCTGCATCTCCGCAAGTATCTTCTTTGCGAGCACCTTGCCGAGTTCAACGCCCCACTGATCAAAGCTGAAGATGTTCCAGATTACGCCCTGAACAAAGATCTTATGCTCGTACATCGCAATCAGGCTGCCGAGCGTTCTGGGCGTGACCTTCTTCAGAAGAATCGAATTGGTAGGCCGGTTGCCGCTAAAAACCCTGAAAGGCGCGAGCCTTTTAATCTCTTTTGCGGACTTGCCTGAGGCAGCCAATTCAGCGGCCACCTCGTCGTATGTCTTGCCCTTCATGAGCGCCTCGGTCTGGGCAAAGAAGTTCGAAAGCAGTATGTCATGATGATCGCCCAACGGGTTATGGCTGATGGCAGGCGCAATAAAATCGCAGGGTATCATTTTAGTGCCCTGGTGAATGAGCTGGTAAAAGGCATGCTGGCCGTTCGTGCCGGGCTCTCCCCAGATCACCGGCCCGGTCTGATACGATACCTCCCTTCCCTTCCGGTCGATGCTTTTGCCGCTGCTCTCCATATCTCCCTGCTGAAAATAGGCCGGGAACCTGTGCATATACTGGTCATACGGCAGGAGCGCGTGGGTCTCTGTGCCAAAAAAATTGTTATACCAGATGCCAAGCAGCGCGAGGATTACCGGTATGTTCCGGTCAAGAGGTGTCTCCCTGAAATGCCGGTCCATGGCATGGCCGCCTTCAAGCAGTTCCCGGAAATGGTCGAAGCCGATTGAGCAGGCAATCGAAAGCCCGATGGCCGACCAGAGGGAATATCTGCCGCCGACCCAGTCCCAAAACACAAACATATTTTCAGGCGCTATGCCAAATTTCTGCACTTCAGGCTCGTTGGTTGAGATCGCCACGAAATGCTTTTTTATATGCGATTCATCCTTCGCAGCCTCAAGAAACCATCTGCGTGCCGTGTGGGCATTGGTCATCGTCTCCTGCGTGGTGAAAGTCTTCGATGCGATCATAAAAAGGGTCGTTTCAGGGGAAAGCTCCTTCAGGGTCTCAGCAATATGGCTGCCGTCAATGTTTGAGACAAAGTGTGTCCTGATATGTGGCTTGCGGTACGGCATGAGCGCCTCGGTAACCATGACCGGGCCCAGGTCAGAGCCTCCGATGCCGATGTTCACGATATCGGTCACCGGCTTGTTGGTATAGCCCTTCCATGATCCGTCAATGACCTTCAAGGAAAAGCGTTCGATCTGACCCAAAACAGCATTCACCTCAGGCATGATATCTTTATTGTTTATGACAACAGGTGTATTTGAGCGGTTTCTAAGCGCGGTATGAAGCGCCGCACGATCTTCAGTCTCGTTGATCCGTTCGCCTGAAAACATCTTCTCAACAGCGCCGGTAACGCCGGCTTCACGGGCAAGATTAACCAGGAGCGGCAGCGTCTCCTCGTTCATGATATTTTTCGAGTAATCGAAGAGCATATCCTCAAACCAAAGGGAATACTTCTGAAACCGGTTGGGTTCTTCGCCAAACAGGTCTTTCATCTGCCGGTCTTTCATCACACTGAAATGCGCCTTCAGCTCTTTCCATGCAGCAGTCTTTACCGGGTTCTGCTTTTCAAGCATGCTCTACCTCCCCCTGACTTTTCTGAAATCTATGAAGCCCCGGTCAACATCCGTGCGCACAAGTTGCACCCGAATCTTGTCTCCTACATCCACGCCTTTAAACCCCTCCATCAGCTTACCCTCCACAGGCGGATGGAATATGCGTACCCATGTTCCCTTGTCAGCAGCGCCCGTCACAATCGCATCGAACTTTTCCCCGACCCTTGATTCCAGCAGAAGTGCGGCAGCCGACTTGCCTACCTGCCGCTCCACCTTGTTGGCAGCATCCTCCTGCTCTGTGCAGTGCTGAGCCAATGCCTCAAGATCCTCTTTCTGATAAGGGACCGCTTCCGCTGACAAGGCAGCCTTCAGAAGCCGGTGGGTTATCAGATCTGGATAACGACGATTGGGAGCGGTAGAATGGGAATAGTCCTTAACTGCCAGTCCAAAGTGGCCGGGAGCAGTCTGACCGGGAAATTCGGCAACATATTCGCCGGCACCCATCAGTTTGATGATGGTGAGTGAAAGGTCCGGAAACCTCAGAGGGTCGTCAGCCTTTGCCTTCACCAGAAACTGCTCAAGCGCCTTTGAATCCGGCCTTTGGGGAAGCGTGTAATCATGCTCAGCAGCAACCTCAACGATCCGCTCCCATCTCTTGGGAATACGGACAACACGCCGCAGGGAAGGAAACTTTTTGGAGCCAAGATACCGCGCCGTTACGCCGTTTGCCGCAACCATGAAATCTTCGATAATATCCATGGCACGGTTTCGCCTGCGTTCTTCGAGGTCCCGTATCTCATCATTGTCAAATAATGCCCGGGTCTGGATGGTCTCGAAGTTCAATGCGCCATGTTCATGCCGGTATGCCTTCATCTTCTGCGCTGCCTGATCCTGCAACTGAAGATTTTCCGCAAGACCTTCAACCGCTGCAGCGGCCTCAGGCAAAGGGCCGTCACCCTCCAGCCAGGCAGCAACACTGTTATACGCGAGTTTTGCCTTGTTCCTGACCGTTGCACGATAGAGGTCAGATGATTTGAGTGTCCCGTCGCCCGAAATAGTGATCTCGATCACAATCGCAAGCCTGTCCTCATGAAAGTTCAGGGAGGAAAGGTCAGTACAAAGCTTCTCAGGGAGCATCGGGAATATCTCGGCATCAGTATACACAGAGGTGGTGTTATGCTTTGCATGCGCATCAATGGCTGAGCCGACTTTGATGATAGCGTCCACATCAGCCACGGCGATCAGGAGTTTGGTGCCTCCATCCGGCATCTTTTCGGCAACCGTAAGCTGGTCAAGGTCACGGGAATCGTCATTGTCAATAGAGGCCCAAAGAAGGTCTCTGAGGTTCCGGGCCTGATCATAGTCAGCCGCTGCTGGTGCGGTGATGGCCGCAAGCTGTTCTTCTGCTTCTTTCGAGAATTCAGGAAGAAGCCCCTTCTCAAGCATCACCCGGTGGGCAATCCTCTTCAGAATAATGCGGTGTTGCCTCTCTGAATGTTCTGTATGTTCCATCTGCCTTCCTTTGGGGCGTTCGATCACGCAGCATACGTTCTGTTTCTAATTTTATGGGCAAAAGATGGGGTCGTCAAGAACAAACTGCAGATTCAAAAAGCAGAAATCCCGGAAGATACGGTTAAAACGGTATTCTCAGTTTGACGAACATACCATCGGCCAGAGCCTTGCCTGATTTGGCCCGCTCGTATGCATTCATTCCAGATTGAAAGTCCCTCTTTTCGATCGATATTGCCATGGCACTGTCAGCGATTGGCAACTCTGCACCGTTTCTGTTATCAGATTGAATATTCTGAATAACCTCAGAGGCCCTGAAGGGCTTGAGATGCGCAACATTTGAGGAGCTGCCGGGCTCTGTACCTGCATTCTTTGTGGAACTTTCCATAGCTGCTTCCCTGACTGCCGGATTCTCCGCTATCTTTAAAGAAGCTATCACTCTGCTCTTCTGCAGATCCATATTTGAGCCTGAGACTTCAGCAGATCCGCTCAGAGGCTGTTTTATAGAGTGTCCATCTGCATATGGCCTTCTATTGTTAGCTGCCTTGACCGCAGCAGCGTAATTCCCGGGATCTCCGCCGGATTTCTGCAGGGCCTCGTTCGCTGTCCTGGGCCGTTTGACATAGGCAGCAAAATGCTGAGAAGCCAGCTCAGGAGAGAGCCTGCTACAGCCTGCCCGCTCCCAGATCATTCGGTAAATTTGCTGCGCCTTGCTTTCGTCCAATTCGGATACGTTCTGAGCTATCTTTCCGTTAGGGTCATAGTCTTTAAGCGTAGACTGCACAATGCCGAATTTCATCGGGTTCTTTCCTGCGTGGTAAGCCTTGCTGCGAAGAAGAGGGGATACGACTGTGTGGAATGCGTCATCTTTCCTGATAGCGGAAAGTTGATCTCTGAATGAACCCTTGCTGACTGATACAGAGGCACGGGGTTTCGGTGCCCTGACCTCCTGGTGTGCAGCCTTAATATCTGATACCGGTCTTTGCATGGTATTCCTTCGCATATAATACAGCATCATTTATGCCACAATAAGACTCCCAATAGATCAAGGGGTTAGATTTTGACGGTCTTGAAGAGGCGGAAATATTTTCACGCATCCGGCCATTTTGGGCTGATAAAAGCCAAAAATCCGACATCTGCATAACGGACGACCGTGCGGTTCCGGACAGACTTCATAATGCAATAATTACCCGCAGGCCCTTCCCCTGAGATTAAAGAAGAACTTGAGCGTCTTCTTCACCTTGTCTGAAAATATCTTGCCGGAGAAGTAATTACCCACAACGCGTTTATTGATCTCAGCCAGGGTCGGATAGGGATGCACTGCGCCGGCAAGTGCAGAGAGCTTCACGCCTCCGTTTAGGGCAGCGACCCATTCGCTTATCAGCTCCCCGGCATGGAGGCCGAGGATCTGCACGCCAAGCGGCTTCTCCTTTGCATCAAGGACCAGCTTGATCCTGCCTAAGCCCTCCCCTTCGGTAAGGCCCCGGTCATTCATTTTGAACTCTTCTGTCCATACAGCAGGCTGAATGCCAGATTCTTTTGCTGCTGCTTCGTTCATGCCTATGGTTGCAAGTTCAGGGTCAGTGTATGTGCACCAGGGGAAGAAGGTGTAATCAGCCTTGCGCGGCAGATGAAGAACAGCGTTGGCAAGCACCACGCCGGCTTCGTACCCTGCTGCATGGGTAAACTGATATGCCCCGGTCACATCACCTGCAC
Source organism: Nitrospirota bacterium (assembly GCA_016235245.1). Classification (NCBI taxonomy): domain Bacteria; kingdom Pseudomonadati; phylum Nitrospirota; species Nitrospirota bacterium. The sequence goes on from JACRLO010000032.1 coordinate 69,971, forward strand.
CAAAAATATGCTTCTGCGTTGTCCTGAGCCTGTGGTCGAGCGTGAGCCCCCTGTTGTCAAAATCAACGCCAGCGTTTTCGAGGCCAAGACCTTTCAGGTTCGGCTCGCGGCCCATGGCAATCAGAATCTCATCAGCTATGAGCGTTTCCTGCCTGCTGTCATTTTTGCGCATCACTACTTCCCGCCCGGCCTCAGAATTTCGGACTGAGATTATCGACCGATCGAGATAAAACGCTACGCCTTCGGCAGCAAGGTTCTGCATCACCGCGTCGGCCATGTCCCTGTCCTCCCGGGTTAATATCTGAGCACTCCTCTGGATTACAGAGACCTTTGTGCCGAGCCTGCAGAAGGCCTGCGCCATCTCGATTGCAATCGGTCCGCCGCCAAGGATGATCATCGAAGATGGAAGTGACTCGATATAGTAGATGTCTTTATTGGTACGATATGGCGTCTTGTCCAGCCCTTCTATCTTCGGTATATCCGGTGACGATCCTGTTGCGATAACCCAGTTCTTTGCTGAAAATTTTCTGTCCCCTGCCCTGATCAGATGTTCATCCAGAAATTCAGCATCTCCAAATTCAACCTGTGCGCCAAGACCGCAGAACCGTTCAACAGAATCGTGCTTCTGGATCTGTGCAATGACAGACCTGATTCTGCCCGATACATCTTTGAAATCAACAGGCATCACCTCAGGCTGGGGAAGGCCGAATCGTTGGGCATTCTTCATGAGATGATATACATGGGCAGTCTTGATCAGCGTCTTGGACGGCACACAGCCGTAGTGCAGACAGTCTCCGCCTAACTCCTTTTCTTTTTCAATGAGCAGCGTCTTTGCGCCGAACTGTGCTGCGCCTGCAGCAACAGTCAGTCCGGCCGAGCCGCCGCCAAGAATTCCTATATCAAAATCGAATTTTGCCATGCACCCTTCCCTATGCCGCTTTCTCCTGAAGTATAGCAAATTAGCGATCCTTTGGCTCGACACGAACTCTAATATCTCTTTACATCCGGCTTGAAAGGTGGTATGTATTAGACAGTACCGGCAATGGAGGGGGATAATGGCGGACCGCAACCATCAGACCTGATTATCAATCATTCAAGGGAACGTAACGCGGCCGCGAGCATCTTTGTGGGGATATGAAAAATGGTAACCGTATGATCAGGGGTCTTATATGAAGGAATGGCTGCTGCAGAAGCGATGGAGGATTCTGCTGTCCGGGATATTGATTGTAACAACACCGCTTCTTGTCCTTTCAGCATATATTTACTCGGGAGTAACATCTGTTTTTGAAGAAAGACTGCTCAAAGAGAACCAGCGTCTTGCGCAATACATGGCTCACACCATTGAGGAGAAACTGAGGAGCGAAATATCCTTCGGTAAATCGTATGCAGCAAGGCCTTATTTCCTAGAAGGTATGCTGCGTGGTGATAAAAAGGAGATGCACAGGCATCTATTAAGCCTTATCGAAAATTCCAATACCATTGAGCGGGTATTCATAACTGACGCGGCAGGCGTCCAGATCGACAATTATCCCTTAACACCTGAAACCATTGGCAAGGATTTCTCCCACAGAGATTGGTATAAGGGCCTCTCAAAAAATTGGTCGCCCTATGTGTCCGAGTTTTACATGAGAACTGCAGAGCCGCAGAGATATCTTTTTGCAATAGCAATTCCGATGACCCATAACGGAAATGTTGTAGGGTGCCTCGTGATGCAGCCCCGGGAAGATTTCATTAAAAATGCAATTGGTAACTTGAATATTGCCAACGAACTTAAAGAGCATATCCATGAGGGTCATATCTATGTGGTGGATAAAAAGGGGAATCTCGTCTATCACCCTGATTATGTTATGGACAGAATAATAGATTTCTCGAATCTCCCGCCTGTCAGGAACGTGTTAAAAGGTGTGGAGGGCATCGAAAAATTGATAGGTCCGGTGCATAAAATGCCTGTAATCGCCGCCTATCATCCTGTTTCCAATTGGGGATGGGGTGTGGTTGTGGAACAGCAGGTTAACGCTGTTCTCGCACCGGCAAGAAAGATACGTTTGGCACTCTTTATTGTTACCGGACTTATGCTTTTGTTGGGTGGTTTTTTCGCTTATAGGGCATCAGCGCTGTTGGTTTCGGTGAAAACGGCAGAGGAGAACCTCTCGGTAACGCTCAAGTCAATCGGAGATGGAGTTCTTGTAGTGGATGTTGATCAGAGAATTGTCCGGCTGAACCCGATTGCAGAGCAGCTCACCGGATGGAAAGAGGAAGAGGCCAGAGGGCAAAGAGTAGAGGAAATCTTCCATATCATCAACGAAGAGACCCGCAGGCCCTCAGTCATTCCGGTTGAGGACGTTCTTGCCACAGGACTTATCAAGGGTCTTGCGAACCATACGGCATTGATCTCAAGAGATGGAACTGAGCGGCCTATAGCCGACAGCGCTGCGCCAATTCGAGGCCAGGGCGGCGAAATCCTCGGTGTCGTGCTTGTATTTCGTGATGTAACACTGGAGCGTAAGGCAGAAGAGGATCTTCATTCAATGAATGCCAAACTTGTAGCCGCCAACAGAGAACTCGAATTGCGGAGACAGGAGGCAGATGTTGCAACCAAGGCAAAGTCGGACTTTTTAGCTAACATGTCTCATGAACTCAGGACGCCCCTAAACTCAGTCATCGGATTTTCTGAAGTTCTCCAGGACGAGATGTTCGGCAATCTTAATGACAAGCAGAAGGAATATATCAATGATATTCTTGGCAGCGGCAGGCACCTGTTGGATCTCATCAATGACATCCTCGACCTGTCCAAAGTCGAGGCAGGCAGACTGGAGCTTGAATTGTCCACATTTCCGCTCAAGGATGCACTCAATTCAGCCTTGTCCATGTTCAGGGAAAAGGCGATGAAGCACTGCCTGAAACTGAATCTTGATATAGAACCGGACGCAGACATTGAGATCGAAACTGACGAACGGAAACTCAAGCAGATCATGTTCAACCTCCTGAGCAACGCGATCAAGTTCACTCCTGACGGGGGGAGTGTGCGGGTCTCTGCGAGACGAAGCCAGAATTCAGAATTAAGAAGCCAGAATTCAGGGGAAAAAGTCTCCGAACTCGGAACTGATAACTGTGAACTTAGTGATTTCGATTACATTGAAATCACCGTAGAAGACACCGGCATCGGCATAAAATCGGAAGATATTACAAAATTGTTCACTGAGTTCACCCAGCTTGAATCAGTCTATACCAAGGAATATGCCGGGACCGGCCTGGGGCTTGCGCTCACAAAAAAACTCGTGGAACTTCACGGAGGCAGTATCTGGATAGAGAGCGAATTCGGGAAGGGCAGCAGGTTTGTATTTGTGATACCGATAATGCATATGGCTAATGATAAGGGGGAACAGGATGAAAAAGATATTGATTGTTGAAGACAATAATAATAATAGGACGATGCTGCGGGATATTCTGCGGTTTTATAAATATGAGGTTATAGAGGCTGAAAACGGCGAACAAGGGATAAAGCTTGCGGAGGATCAAAGTCCTGATCTGGTCCTCATGGATATGCAGATGCCAGTGATGGACGGGTTTACTGCAATAACGTTACTCAAAAACAATCCGCAGACAAAAAGCATGAAAATCATAGCCGTGACCTCCTTTGCCATGGTAGGAGACAGGGCCAGGATATTGGAAGCCGGGGCCGACGACTATATCTCCAAGCCGATAGACACGAGAGAACTTCCAAAACTGGTGGGAAGGATGCTGGCAGCAGGTGAAATTAATTGAATATTGCAAAACCACAAATTCTCTGCCTTGATGATGAACCGAAAAACCTTAAACTCTACGAAGCAATGCTGTTGCCAAATGAGTTTGAAGTTATTAAAGCAGAGAACGGCCCAGAGGCCCTTGAACTGATCAGCAAAGAGAAGATCGACCTCATTTTGCTTGATGTAATGATGCCCGGTATGGACGGCTTTGAGGTCTGCCGGAGCCTAAAGAGCGATCCTGCGACAGCATCAATCCCAATAGTCATCATTACGGCCCTGAGCGACAAGGAGTCGCTGAACCTTGCTCTCCAGGCCGGAACCAGCCTGTTCCTGACAAAACCGATCTGGGTATTGATTTGGCGTTGAGAATCCGTTTTTTCCTCGGCCAGGACCTTTGAGCGACTGCGCTGAGAGAAATCCTGTCTGCCTGTGGCTTGATAGCGCGGACCGATCTTTCCAGGCTTCTTCATGATGTGAGATTGGAGACGTGAAACTTTCTGGGTTGAGGAATAATTGAGATGAGACTGAGAACAAAAATATTTCTGCCTCTGATAATTTCGGGCCTCCTCTTAGCCTTATATATATACGCATTGTGGCTGCCACAATTTCTTGAACGGGCCGTGAATTCGTACCGGGTTTCGCTCAATTCGCATCTCAACAGCGTAGCAGAAGGTCTGGTTCCCCTTCTTCTGAGCAGGCAGCCTGATGCAATCTACGGCAATCTTGACGCCCTGCTTATGAAAAATGAAAACTGGGTTGGCATAGAGCTGTTCGATCCGCAAGGCAGGCTTCTTTATCCTGGGGATCAGGTCACGGTTTCAAAGGGACATACAAACGATGATGTCAGGACCTTTAAGCAGGATATTCGATATCTTGATGCAAATCTCGGCAACCTTGCAGTAAAAGTCTGTTTTACTGAAAAGCTGATGGCAATCAGAAAGCAGCAGGTCATGCTATTCAGTATTCTTGCTCTTGTATCGGCCCTTTTTTTTCTGACAACGGGTCTTATCCTTGAGTTCCTGGTGAGAAAGCCAATCAAACAGTTGCAAAATGCCGCGCGGGAAATAGGCCAGGGAAATCTTAATGTTGCTATCGATATACGATCAAAGGACGAGGTCGGCGAATTGGCAGCATCCTTCAACAGGATGACGTCAGACTTAAAAACGGCGCAGGATTCCCTGCTGAACTACAATGCAATGCTGGAAAAAAAGGTCGAGGAGCGCACTATCGAACTGACGAGGACAACTGATCAGATCTCCTTGATGCTGGACTCTTTACCGATCATCCCCTACACCTGCAGGGCTACTGAAGATTTCTGCGCTACATATATAGGCAAAAGCGTAACTCGCATCAGCGGGTATCAGTCGGACGATTTTATCGTCAATCCCGGCTTTTGGGCGAACAATATCCATCCTGATGACAAACTGAGAGCATTCGAGGTGTTGCCGATATTGCTTGAGAAAGGTGAACATTATCACGAGTATCGCTGGAAAAGTGCGGAGGGAACATATCTCTGGTTTGGAGACACCCTTCGTCTCATAAGAACACCAAACGGGGAACCAGACCACATTGTCGGCACATGGCAGGACATCACCAAGCGCAAGATGACAGAAGAGAAGCTGAAAGAAAGCGAGCAGAAGTATATTTCGCTTGTCGAAACAACAGGCACCGGTTATGTAATTATTGACCACGAAGGCCGGGTTCTTGACGCGAATCAGATATACATCCGGCTCTCAGGACACAATAATTTTGATGAAATATGCGGAAGAAGCGTCGTGGAATGGACTGCAGCCTGTGAAATCGAAAAGAATGAAAAGGCTGTTGCAACATGCATCAAAGATGGCTATATCAGAAATCTTGAAATCGGCTACGTTGACAGTCAAGGCAATGTTACATCGGTTGAGATCAACGCATCGGTATTGATAAAGGATGGAAAGCCACGGATACTGTCACTCTGCCGGGACATCACTGAACGGAAACAGAAGGAAGATGAACTGAGGCAGGCACTTTTAATGGCTGAGTCAGGCATCAAGGCACGGGGGGAGTTTCTTTCGAACATGTCCCATGAGCTGACAACACCGCTGAATTCCATCATCGGCTTTTCGCAAGTCATGTTAGACGACATCAGCGGAGCTTTAAACGAACAACAGCGTGAATATCTGCAGGCAATCCAGCAAGGAGGAGAGAGACTGAATGAAATCTATAGTGAGCTCCTCCAGTTTGCCAGTCTGGAATCAGGCGAACTGAAGGTCATCACGGAAACGTTTCTTCTTAATGACCTTCTCAAATCTTCTCTTCTTCTGTTCAACGAGAAGGCCAATCTGAAAGGAGTGTCCCTTTCGCTCAAGACAGATCTCCCGTCTGAGATCCAGATAGAAGCAGACCGAGGCAAACTATCGCAGGTCATGTTCAGCCTCCTTGATAATGCCGTAAAGTTTACGCCCTCAGGGGGGAGCGTATGGGTACAAGCACTTTTGATTTCTGATGTAGGGGCGATCCGGCAGGTCGCCCAGGAAAAAGGGCGGGGCAGCGCCTCGCCCCTACAAGACAGAGATTTTATCGAAATCTCTGTCGCCGACACCGGTATAGGCATCAAACAGGAAGATATGCCAAGGCTCTTCAAGTCCTTCCAGCAGCTTGAATCGGTCTATACCAAAAAATACAAAGGCACGGGCATCGGTCTCTTGCTGGCCCAAAAGCTAATTGAGCTTCACGGCGGCAGGGTATGGATCGAGAGCGAATCAGGTAAAGGAACTACGGTTACGTTTGTAATACCGATTAAGCAGAATTCAGAATACAGGAGTCAGGAGTCAGAATGAGCGGCAAAAGATATAATGTCTTTATTCTGGATTCTGAATGCCGGCTCCTGAACTCTTATTATGGAGGGGGACAATATGAAAAAAATACTCGTTGTTGAAGATAATCCTACGAACATGCGTCTGATGCGAGACGTGCTTAAGTACCTGGGATATGAGGTTCTTGAGGCGTTAAACGGCAACTGCATTCTCTGCGTCGACGACGAACCGGTAAACCTCAAGCTCCTTGAGGCAATGTTACTTCCAGCGGGGTACGAGGTGATAAAGGCATCTGACGGAGCCGAGGCACTCCAAATGATCAAGGAGAGCTGTGTGGATCTCGTGCTCCTGGATGTGATGATGCCGGAGATAAATGGTTTTGATGCCTGTAAGACGATGAAAGGCGATGAAAGATACGGAAATATCCCAATCATTATGCTCACGGCATTACGTTCAAAAGAAGACAGAATAAAGGGCATTGAGGCCGGCGCGGATGATTTCATTTCAAAGCCTGCGGATAAGGAGGAGCTGCTGCTTAAGTGCAGAAATATGCTCAGGATGAAGCAGTACAGGGATGATCTTGAACAAAAAAACCATGACCTTCAGAAGATTCAGAAGATAAAAGATAGCCTCACTGCCATGATTGTTCACGATCTTAAAGGTCCTCTTATGTGCATCGTGGGCTACTTGCAGATGGCGATGGACCTAAAGCACGGCAGTGATAATAAAGTTGCTGAATACCTGAGTCAGGCAAATATCAGCGCATACTCTCTTTCCAACATGATATCAACCATCCTCGACATCTCACGGATGGAAGAAGGCGCCATGAACATAGTACAAACTTCTTTCAGTGTCGGGGAATTGCTTGGCAGGATAGAGAATATGTTCAGGGCTGCTGTTGAACTGGAAGAGAAGAGTCTTGTTTTAAACAGGAGCAGCAACATTTCATTAACTTCAGATAGCGCGCTTATTGAGAGGATACTCCAGAATCTTGTGACTAATGCCCTGCGTTATACCGCAAGGGGCAAAGGAATTATAACCGTGTCGGTTTATGAAGCTGACGATAACGTCATTTTCACGGTTGAGGATAATGGACTGGGCATTTTGCCGGAGTATCATGAAAAGATATTCGACAAATATATGCAGGTCGAAACAAAAGGGATAGGAGCTGCAAAGGGGCTGGGACTGACATTTTGCAAGATGGCTGTCGAGGCACTCGGCGGCCGGATACGGGTCGAGAGCGAGCATGGGAAGGGAAGCAAATTCAAATTCATGATACCGCTCAATAACGGTGATAAGAATGCCTGAAGGTCGCATTATTTCGATATATGAGGGGATATTATGAATCCCGTAAATCCTGTGATTTTATGCGTTGACGACGAGCCGACAAATCTCAAACTCCTTGAGGCCATGCTGCTGCCGAGGGGGTATGCAGTCATTAAGGCATCTGACGGAACAGAGGCACTCAAGAAGATTAAAGAACATCCCATTGACCTCGTGCTTCTGGATGTAATGATGCCGAATCTTAATGGGTTTGACGTCTGCAGGATGCTCAAGGAGGATTCGCGATACAGAGAGATCCCGGTGGTGATGATAACCGCACTGCAGTCAAAGCAGGACAGAATAGCGAGCATCGAAGCAGGAGCAGAAGATTTCATATCAAAGCCTTTTGATCATACAGAAGTATTGGCACGAATAAGAATGCTTTTGAGGATAAGAGAGCTTCATAGCAGACTCCATCGTGCTTATGCCAATATCAATGACCTCATATTCTTCGGAGAGGAGATGGTAACGTCCTTTGACCCGCTGAATTTTGAGCTGATTTCGAAGATAGACGCCATTGTAGGTCAGATCCTCAGGCGTTCTGACGGGGATGACGATAAGCCGGATTTGGTTATCGTCGGCATCTCGGATGAAACAAACGGACGCCAGTGGTTATTGTACAAAGCTGACGGCAACGCGCAAAAAAGAGTTTCCCTGGACTTTCCCTTAAAGCGCTGTCTTATTGCGCCAGGTGGCGAACCGCAAACAGGCTTTTTAAATCAGGGACAGCTTGAAGCTGCGGACATCGGGCCACTTATCAGCGTGGTCGAGTCAGCGTATACAAAAGTCAGGAATGTGGTCAGTTACCACAGCGAGGAGATATGCATCCATGCGTTTAATTATGGCAGAGAGGTGACTGAATACGATGCTGCGATTTTAAACAGTATTGTCATGCAGAGCCTTTTTCTGAAATCCCTGTCAGATCAGGTCAGCGATACTGACAACGCCTTTGCCTATACAGTCCATGCATTGGCGCGTGCATCTGAGGTCAATGATGAGGATACAGGCAATCACATCCTGAGAGTCGGTGAATACTGCGGCCTCATTGCTGAACATCTCGGCATGCCGGAAAAGTTCGCTGGCATCATTAAACTTCAGGCCCTCATGCATGATGTGGGGAAGTTACATATCCCTTCTGAAATCCTGAAAAAACCGGGCAGACTTACGCAGGAGGAATTCGAACTGGTCAAGCAGCATCCGCTATATGGCGCCAAAATTATCGGCGACCACGTCAGGCTTACCATGGCAAAGGAGATTGCGCTTTCTCACCATGAACGCTGGGATGGAAGCGGCTACCCAAATGGATTACAAGGAAACCAGATACCTTTCACCGGTCGTATCCTGAATATCGCCGATATATACGATGCACTCCGGAACAAGAGGGTATACAAGCCGGCCTTTGACCACGAGACAACATACAGGATAATCACCGAAGGCGATGGCAGGACACTACCTTCACATTTTGACCCCCCCATACTACAGGCCTTCAGGGAGACAGCCTCGCGCTTTGAGGAGATATACGGGAAAATGCAGGAATAATATCATGACAAGGAAAATTTCGAGATATGGGAACTCCCGAAAACAATCAGGAAACATCTCGGCTGAGCGATCTACTGAATATCAGACAGCTTTCTGCCTCTGCCGTTTTTTTCGATACCAGTCAAACAACTTCTTTGTACAGACAGGGAAGAGCCCCAGCAGGGTGAACGAGATGATCAACCCCGGCGAGAGAATGCCACTGAGAGAATCGATCTTGCCGAGTTCCTGGCCGGCGTTGACATAGACGATAGTGCCGGCAAGCATGCCAAGCTGCGATACCCAGTAAAAGGTCCTGAGCGGTATCTTTGTGAGACCCATCAGAAGGTTTATCATAAAGAAAGGAAAGACCGGTATCAGTCGGAGTGTAAAAAGGTAGAAGGCACCCTCCTCCGCAATCCCCCTGTCTATGACAGAGAGCCGGTCTCCGAACTTCTTCTGTACCCAGTCCCGCAGGATATAGCGAGAACCGAAGCAGGCGAGGGTTGCGCCGATGCTGCTTGCAAACGAGATGATTACGGTGCCCCTCCAGAGACCGAAAATGGCTCCGCCTGCAAGGCTCATAACCGTAGCGCCGGGCAGGGAAAGGGCAGTGACAGAGATATACATCGCCATATAGGCGGCAATAACCGCAACGCCATGATCTGCATAGAGTGAAACAAAACGCTGCTGGGATTCCTTCACAAATGCAAGGCTCAGGAGATCACCAAGGACATAGATCCTCAGAACCATTGCCACCGCAATGAGCAGCGCCGCGAGCACCACTTTTCTGACTGCATCGCGGCTCATATCACAGAGCTGACGCCATGACAGGCTCTCGCCTCTTTTGAACAGGCCAACTGCCTGCTATCGAATCGAGCCTGCTCACGTGAATCCTTTGCCGGCAGTGCATGCGAAACAATGATCGCCCACCGCAATAGCGCGCCCGGAGAGAGCGCCAAGGTCAAAGGTGCGTACATGCTGCGGACAGGTTTCATCAAGAGGGATATCCAGCACCTGGTTAAAATCGCAGTCATAGAGCCTGCCATCCCAACCCACACTGATCATGTATCTGCACATGAGCCCTGGCAGGGCATTTGCGTTAAAGGAACATTTTAGGAGATCGTGATACTGCTCTTCCTTGCCTGCCTCCTCAAGGACCTTCGAGAACCTGCCGACAGCCACGTTGGCAAACATGAAAAGATGATCGAAGGATATGCCGTGTTCCTCCATGAGAACCCTTTTGTAGTCTCCTTCGAGCTGAGCCTGCGATGCAGGGAGAAACGCCCCTCCAGGGTTGTACGCCAGATGGAGCCGTTTTGCTGAATTCCCTGTTCCATATCCGATCGCGTTCAGCCGCTTCAGGACTTGAACGCTCCGTCGGAAGGCACCCTTGCCCCGCATGCTGTCCACATTCCCCTCGGTATAGCAGGGCAGGGAACCGGTAATCTCCAGATCATGGCGGCCAAACAGGTCAAAGAGATATTCATAACGCGGGTCAGCGAGCACGGTGAGATTGCTGCGGATAATCACCTGCCTGCCGAGCCTCCTGCTCTCCTCAACCAAAAACATAAAGTTCGGGTTCAGCTCAGGAGCACCGCCGGTGATGTCAAGTATGCTGATCGTAGTATCCCTCAAAACCGAGAGCACCATTTCAGCGGTCTCTCTCTTCATCGCTTCGCTGCGCAGCGGCCCGGCATCGACATGACAGTGGCTGCAGGTCATATTGCAGACATAGCCGAGGTTGATCTGGAGCGTAGATACGGAAACTGCCCTGAGCGGTCCTGACTGGAGTGCACTGACCTTATCCTGAAACCTCATGGCTCTATCTTACCAAGTTCATAACCGAAATAATATCCTGCCATTATCAATTTTTCTGCTACAATTTTTATAATAAGGCTGACTAAGTAACAGACTATGGAACTATCGATAAGAACGATTGCCCTTTTTCGCGGACTGGCCTCATGGGGAGGCTTTTTTGTTTTTCTGTGTTTTGAGTATTTGCGGCCCTATCGCCCCTCATCAGTGCCGAAGACCGAAAGGCTTTTAACCAACATCTCACTCACCATATTAAACAGCGTAGTCCTCAGCCTTCTTTTTGCCACGGCGACGATCAATATCTCTCTTGATGTCTCAGCAAACCATATCGGCATATTGAACAACTTCAATCTGCCTTTCTGGCAGAGGGTTTTTCTGGCGGTCATATTCATGGACTTCGTATTTTACTTCTGGCATATTTTAAATCACCGGCTCCCTATCCTTTGGCGTTTTCACCGCGTGCATCACAGTGATCTGAATATGGATGTGTCAACCGCGAGCCGCTTTCATATCGGTGAACTTGCGCTTTCTTCCGGCATCAAGATCGGCCTGATCTATCTTATCGGTGCAAACGTGGCGAGCGTCATCCTCTTCGAAAGCCTCCTGGGACTGACGGCACAGTTCCAGCACAGCAGCGTCAAAGTTCCGCTATGGTTCGAGAAGTTCTTCTGGCTTTTCTTTGTGCCGCCATCCATGCACCGGATCCATCACTCGGTCGTGATTCCGGAGCGCAATACGAACTACGGTACGATCCTCTCGATCTGGGACCGGATTCTCGGAACTCTGCGGCACGATGTACCCCAGGAAGGGATCGTGATCGGTCTCGGTTCATACCGCACGCCAGAGGGCCTTGGACTACTCAGCCTTCTTCTCATGCCCTTTACCCGTAGCGCGCGATGATCTCCGTAATCATTCCGGTGCTCAATGAAGAGATGCATCTCGCACGCTGCATGGAATCCCTCAGGCAAGAGGCCTTTTCAGGTGAGCTCATTGTCGCCGATGGCGGCAGCACGGACAGGTCAAAAGAGATCGCAGAGAAGTGCCACGGGGTTCAATGGGTGGAATCCGGGAAAGGACGCGGGGTTCAGATGAACGCCGGCAGTGCAGTCGCAGCGGGTGACTTTCTTCTCTTTCTTCATGCTGATACCCTTCTTGAACAGGGTTGGTCAAAAGAGGTCTGTTCTGCTTTTGATGATCCATCCGTCATCGGAGGGGCGTTCAGCTTCAGCATAGATGATCCTTCTCCGAAATATCGGTTTGTTGAAGCATGGGTCAGGATGCGCTGCCGGGTCTTCCGGCTTCCCTACGGCGATCAGGCGATCTTTATCAGAAAGAGCGTCTTTCAGAAACTCGGCGGGTATAAGGAGATACCGCTCATGGAGGATGTTGATATAATCAAACGCATGAAATCAAATGGAGAAATCGCCCTGCTCAGTTGCAGGGCAGTCACGTCAGGACGCAGGTGGATCGGCAAAGGTCTGGTGAAAACCGCGCTCATAAACCAGATTACCATGCTGCTCTATCAGCTTGGCGTCAGCCCAGAACGGCTCGCGAGGTTCTATTACCGATGAACAGGAATGTGTACGGCATTATGATCAAATATCCTGAGCCGGGCCGGGTGAAAACGCGTCTGGCAAGAGATGTCGGCCATAAAAAGGCCGCGGAGATCTATCGGGATATCACTGAGCTGGTCATAATAAACACGTTGCCGGTCGGGCAGAACTATAGACGTATCATTCTTTACGATCCGCCGGAGCGGCTTGGTGACTTCGAACAATGGCTGCCGGGGAATCATTTCGTCCTGCAGCAGGGCAATGACATTGGCGAAAGGATGGACAACGCGATCAGGGAATTGCTGACCCACGGCGCTGAAAGGGCTGTCCTGACCGGGGCCGATATTCCCGGCCTGAACTCGGATGTTATAGCCGGTGCCTTTACCGCACTCGATCATGCGGACCTCGTGATCGGCCCGGCCAAAGACGGCGGATATTATTTGATCGGCATGAAAAAGCCGCATCCGGAGATATTCCTAAATATTACGTGGAGCACGGCAGAAGTTCTTGAGCAGACAGTCGGGGTAATAGAAGAGCTGCACCTGACTGTTGCATACACGCCTGTTCTCGCCGATACGGACAGGGTCGAAGACCTGGCACATTTCCCTCGTCCGTGACAGGCAGTCAGCTATCAAAAGTCAAAGGAGCATATTCATCGATGGGAGCTTCAATAAGTCTAAAGTTTTCACCGGAATTTGTCGAAGTAATAACCAGAGATGCGCGCAGACGCCATAAGGAGGATACCATGATCTTGCCGTCCCTGTTCAGATGTCTTCTTATCTTCGTTATGCTGCAGCTAATCGCCGGCTGTAACCAGAATCCCCCGCAAAAGATCAATCTGGAAAAACGCAAGGCAGTAGTAGCTGAAAAAAAGAATGGCAAGGCAATACGAATTGCGGTAGGGGGTATGATAACCCCGCGTGAGGGTTTTGCCTATTACCGGCAGTTTCTTGATTACATAGGCGAAAAGATGGAAAAACCGGTCGAATTTGTGGACCGCGAAGATTATGCCGAGATCAACAAACTGGTCGCAACTGGGCAGGTTGATCTGGCCTTTGTCTGCGGCGGCCCCTATGTGGACGGCAAGAAAGAGTTTGATATGGAACTCCTTGCTGCGCCGGTCGCCTACGGTGAAACGGTTTACTACTCGTATATCATCGTCAACAGGAACAGTCCTTTTCAGCAGCTGAACGATCTCAGGGGGAAACGCTTTGCCTTTACCGACCCGCTCTCCAATTCGGGAAAACTGGTGCCGACATACATGCTTGCAAAGATGCAGGAAACACCTGATTCTTTCTTCGGCAAATATTCCTATCTCGGCTCCCATGACAAGGCAATTCAGGCCGTTGCCGAGGGAGTGGTCGATGGCGCTGCCGTTGACAGTCTTATCTGGGAATATGCAAACAGGACGTCACCCAAATTCACGTCAAAGACGCGGATCATCCTGAAATCGCCGCCGTATGGGATACCTCCGGTTGTCGTTCCAAAAGGACTGAACGCCGGGCTTAAAGAGCAGCTCCGCAAGATTTTTCTTGAATCCCATACCGATCCGAAGGGGGCCGAAATTCTCAGGAAGATGCATATCGACCGCTTTGTCACCATCGAGGATAAGGCCTATGATTCAATCCGGGAGATGAAGGTCTGGATTGATAAACAAAAAGGGGTGAAATAGCCTCATAATGAAAATCCGTCTCACGATACGATCAAAACTGCTTATCGCTGTCTTCGGCATTCTTATCGTTTCGGGGGCAATACTGCTTGCGTTCAATATGACCTCGGTCTACCATAAACTTGAAGCACGGCTTCAGCTTCGCGGCGTCACCATTGCAAACCTGATGGCGCCTGAGGTTATCAACCGGGTTCTTACCGAAAATTTCCTTGCTCTTGAGCTGATGCTCAAGGACCGTCTCGGTGACGAACAGGATATCGAATATGCCTTTGTCAGCAATAAGAGCGGCAGTGTTATTGCCCATACCTTTGAGAATGGATTTCCTACAGAGTTGAAGGGTATAAATCCGGTTCCGGCCGGAAAGAACTATGCCACTATGCGTTTCTCGACAGGGAAGTCTTCGCTCATTGATATCTCCATTCCGCTTCTCAGGGGAGAGATCGGACAGCTCCATATCGGCCTCTCGGAAACATCAATACAGAAGGAGACGAGAAGTATTATCTGGTCGATCACCTGGCTGATCTCGGCAACCATGGTCCTTGCAGGAGTCGTCTTCACGGTCCTTGCACGTATCATCACAAAACCTCTGTTAGGGCTCGCAAAGACTGCTGAACAGGCATCGCAGGGCAATTTTAACCTCAATTTTGACTCATCTTCAGATGATGAAATCGGGCATCTTGCCCGCACGTTCAATACTATGATAGCTGCCCGTAAGCAGATAGAGGACGAAAGGGAATTAATAATCACCCAACTGCAAACAGCTCTGAAGGAGATTAAAACACTGAGCGGCCTCTTGCCGGTCTGTGCGTGGTGCAAAAAGATCCGCGATGACAAGGGCTACTGGAAAATGCTCGATGTCTATGTGTCTGAGCATTCAGACGCAGAATTCTCCCATGGCATCTGTCCCGAATGCCTTAAAAAGGTGAGCCCCGAAACGTATGAACGACTTGAAGACGAGAAGAAATGCGCCGAGGACTCTTCAATACATGAATGCGACTGATGATTACTGCATCATGAATAGCCGGCGCTGATAGGGCGTTCCATTCCTATTCAAGCTGCTCTCCCGATACCTGAAACGTCCGCATGAACCTTCGGTCAATGTAGTCCTTCAGAAGAAAGGGAATTCTGCCATGCCAGACGAACTTCCCGCGCCAGAGTACCCCTCTGCCGTTTCCAAGATTAAAGATAAGCATATACTGCTGCTGCGGTATGAACGTCTCCAACTCGCCGCCTTCAAGGGATGCCATAAGATTGTTGAAGAGGACCATATTCTCCCGGACCGCATAGACACCCACCTTTGCCAGTTTGTGACCTTCAAGACTGATACAATCGCCGCCGCCGAATATCCCGGGATACGCAATACTCTGAAGATGGCTGTTCACCAGGAGGCCGTTGTCAGGACCGACCGGCAACCCGGAATCCCTGAAGAGTGCTGACGGCCTTACCCCCGTGGCGATCAGGGCAATATCAAAGCCCTGGGAAGTGTTGTCATCGAAAACCACCCTATCCTCTTCGACAGCCTTTACACGCCTGCCCTCCATTACGCTGATACCCCTTGCAAGAAATGATTCCCTTGCAAGCCTTCGCACACGATCCGGAAGGGCATGAAGCATCCTGCTTCCGGCAACGAGGGTAATCTCAGCCTTACCGTCCAGACCCCGTAGCAGCCGCCATACATTGCCTGTGATTTCAACCCCGGCAGGGCCGCCGCCAACAACCGTGATGCGAAGGGTCTTTTGACCTGCACCCGCTTCGATCTCCTTCTTCGCCTTAAGCAGATTACCAATAGGTTTGACCGTGAAGATACGGGCTGAAGGGCCTGCAGTCGATGACAATGAAACCTCACTGCCTGTATTGAAAGAGACCACATCATAGCCAATACTCGTTCCCGAAACCAGAGAAAGCGACTTCGTCTGGGGCTGTATGCCGGATACCCTGTCTTCCATAAAGACTCCGCCGCGGTCTTCGGTCATTTTTTTTATGTTAAAGCGTATCTCCTGCGGCCGGTATATGCCGGACAACATGCCCGGCCCCATACCTGAATAGTATTGATATGCCGAAGAACTGATTACGGTTACCCTGTGGCCCCGATCAACGTAATCCCTTAGTTTGAAAAGAGCGGTCAGATGCGCATGGCCGCCGCCGACAAAAACAAGATCTTTTTTCATGCTGATATTTTACCGTTTTTCGCAGCCCGATACATCAATATGCTCTGCACAGGAGAGGAACTCCTGCACTCTTTGCAGGTCGGTGTCGGGAGGCGGATCGCAGGACGGCATCAGGATATAGCGGTACAGCGGATCGGATATGCCTGCAACGCATTGCGCAACCGCGCGGCAGATACTGTCCTGCCCCCCTCCGTAAATGGTATTGATCACATCTACATTTCCTGCAGTCACAAGACAATCGCGATAAAGACGGTACACATCGCCGATCGGGACTCCCGCATCGACTGTTATACAGTCCGCCCCGGACTCCGGATAGAGCGCAATCTGCTGACTGATATTGCCGCACTGATGAAGAAAACAGCCGGCACCGCGGGCCCTGACCAGCTCAAAGAGTTTTTTTTCATACGGAATAACAGCCTCCCGGTAAAGATCCTCCGATATGAGCGAAACAGCGCCGTCAGGGACCGAAATACCGTCAATGAGACCCCGATCGATAAGAGGCTCATAGAGTGCAAATGAAAGACGGACGCCCAGGTCGCAGACCTCCATGACAAACGCCCTGTCGCTCAGCACTTTTTCCTGCAACAGATGCCAGTCGCAGAGGATCATGGCCCAGGTAAAGGGTCCCCATGAGGTAGCGCAGATGTACCGGTCAGGAAGCCTGGACCGCAGACCTCCGATCATCTCCACCAAAGCAAGGCTGTGGGGCGAGTGGGCAATATCGATGTCGGCAAAGTATCTGGCGTCTTCAACACTCTGGATGAGGGGAAACGACAGAAGCGGGGCCTGCTCCCCACGGAAGGCCAGATGGCCTCCGATCGCTTCGGCAGGAAAGGAGTTCAGGCCGGAGCCTGCAAAGACAATATCCGTCTTCAGGTCCCCAAAAACAGCGGCAAGTCCTTCGGCAAACGCATCAGGCGCCTTAACAATGTCTTCGATCCGCAGCCCTGCCTGGCGGTACGACCAGAGTCCTCCACCAAACAGGGCAGAGCATATGCGGTCACTTCGTTCACCCTGAAGGATTGTTTTTGTCCGGTTTCGGCCGTCCATTCTGTATCGTAACGTCACGGTCTAAAAATTGCAAAAGGATGTATGAAACGAATGACGATATTTGTCATTTGCAAAATCGTAGCGTAAAATGAGAATGACATGGATGAATTACAGAAAGATCGATCGGGCGCCCTGACTGAAGATGCGCTTAAAATACGTGAAGAGCAATTGAGAGACGCTCAAAGGCTGGCAAAGATCGGAAGCTGGCGGTATGACGTTTCAAGCGAAAGCCTCTGGTGGTCTGATGAACTCTACCGGATGTTTGACCTGCGCAGCGAGGACGGCCCGGTCACTATGGAACGTTTTTTAGGCCGGGTCCATCCTGAGGACAGGGAGGAGCTGAAAAAACAGATTGAATCCGGCCTGCCCTACCGGTCCGATTACCGCATCCTCCTGCCTGACGGCTCGGTTAAATACGTTCACGAGGAGGTCAGGGTTCATTCTGACCGTGACGCAAAGCCGATCGCTTATACGGGAACTGCACAGGATGTCACCGACCGCAGGAAGACAGAGGATCAACTCAACCATTCTCTGTCCCTTCTGACTGCGGCTCTCGAATCGACAGCTGACGGGATCCTCATTGTAAACAGGGATGGCAAAATTGTCGGCTTCAACGAACAGTTCGCCAGACTGTGGAAGATCCCCAAGACGGTCCTCGACCCGCATGACGACCAGAAGGCCCTGGATTTTGTACTCGATCAATTGAAATATCCGGACAAGTTCGTCGCCAAGGTAAAGGCCTTGTACGCTACACCTGAAGCAAATAGTTTTGATATTTTGGAATTTAAGGATGGCCGCACCTTTGAACGATATTCACAACCACAGAAAATCAATGGCTGTCCGGTCGGCAGGGTGTGGAGTTTCCGCGATATTACTCAGCAGAGAAGGACAGAGGAGAAGCTTTTAAAGAGCGAAGAGCGTTTTCGGTTAGCCATGCAGGGCGCAAACGACGGGTTATGGGATTGGAATCTGCTGACCGACGAAGTGTACTATTCTCCCCGCTGGAAATCGATGCTCGGCTATGCAGAGGACGAGCTTGATAATACCCTTGACACCTGGAAGCGGCTGGTCAGCCCTGTTGATCAGGATACCACCCTTGCGCTGGTTGGTGAAGTCGTTGAAGGTCATATGGACAAGTTTGAGGTCGAGTTTCGCATGCAGCATAAGGGCGGCCACTATCTTGATATCCTGTCCCGTGCCATCCTTGTACGTGACGATGGCGGCAAACCCGTCCGTCTGATCGGAACACATGTTGACATTACCAGGCGCAAAAAGACCGAGGCAGCCCTGCGTGAGAGCGAACGACGGTACAGGATCTTTTTCGACCAATCGCCTGATGGCGTCTTACTGATGAACGCAAAGGGTGAAATAGTCAGTTTCAACGATGCGGTTTGCGAGCAGCTGGGATACACCCGTGAGGAATTTTCCACGCTGCAGATAGCGGACATCGACCCTGTAGAAAGCCAGGCCGACATCAGTTTACGTTTTGAGAAAGTTTTCAGGGACGGAAAAGACCGATTTGAAGTGAAGCATAGAACAAAACAGGGTGATATACGGGACGTATTTGTCATAATCCAGACTTTGGAGTTGTCCGGTCAAATGTTCTTCCACACTATCTGGCAGGACATCACGGACCGCAGGCGGGCGGTAGATGCCCTGCGGGCGAGCGAGCGAATGCTCCAAACGATCATTGACACCGAGCCGGAATGCGTGAAGCTGCTCGACAAGGATGCCAACCTCATCATGATGAACCGGGCGGGCCTTGAGATGATAGAGGCCGACTCATTAGAACAGGTAAAAGGTCAAAGCGTCTCCCCCCTGATCACGGCCGAATACCGGCAGCCGTTCATGGATCTGACCAGGCGAGTCTTTCAGGGAGAGGCCGGAAAGCTTCTGTTTGAGATCACAGGTCTGAAGGGCCGTCACCTCTGGATGGAAACCCATGCCGTGCCTCTGTTGAACGATAGCAATGAGATCTTTGCTGCGCTGGGCGTAACGCGCGATGTTACTGCCCGGAAAGCGGCAGAGGAGAAGATCAGCCGGAGCGAGCAGTTCATCAGGAGCATCCTCGACACCGTGGACGAAGGGTTCATCGTCCTCGACCGGGACTACCGTATACTTACGGCCAACAAGGCCTATTGCAGTCAGGTGGGCGGATGCGACGAGAAGATTATCGGCAGACACTGTTACGAGATATCGCATAAAACTGAACGTCCCTGCTTCGAAGAGGGCGAAGAATGTGCAGCACGCCATGCATTTGAAAAAGGAATACCCCACACAGCCCTGCACCGCCACAAAGATGCCGGCGGCAATATCCTCTACGTGGAGACCAAGGCCTTTCCGATCAAAGACACAGAAGGCAACGTCACCTCTGTCATTGAGGTAATCAACAACATCACTGAAAAATACCTGCTTGAAGAAGAGCGGCTCAGGACCCAGAAGCTCGAATCGATCGGCACGCTTGCCGGCGGCATAGCCCATGACTGTAATAATCTGCTTCAGGGTGTGTTTGGGTATATCTCGATGGCAAAGATCACCCATGATCAGAAGGAAAAGTCACTTGCCATGCTCGATCAGGCAGAAGAAGCCCTTCATTTGTCGGTCAATCTCACGACCCAGCTGCTTACGTTTTCCAAGGGCGGCAAGCCGCTGAAGAAGCTGATCAGGATCGCGCCGGTAATTGAAAATGCGGTGAAGTTCGCTCTGAGCGGTTCCCATACAGACTTTCGGCTGGACATACTTTCCGATCTTTGGACAGTGGAGGCGGATGCAGGGCAGCTTGCGCAGGTGATACAGAACATTGTGCTCAATGCCAATGAGGCAATGGCAGGCAGTGCACGATAACGATCGCAATCAGCAATGTTGAGATGCCCTCAAGGGCCAACCTGCTGCTGCCTGATGGAGGGCAGTTTGTGCGGATAGCTATCGAGGACACCGGCACAGGCATACCAGAGCCGAACCTGGCAAAGATCTTCGATCCTTACTTTACGACCAAGCAGAAAGGCAGCGGCCTGGGGCTGGCGACATCGTATTCGATCATAAAGAACCACGGTGGAGTTATTGAGGTAAAATCAGAGGTGAACCGGGGCACCACCTTCACCATTTATCTTCCGGCGTCCAGGGGCACAGAGATTGGAACGGCAGCGGCCACTACAGCAGCTGCGGGGACAAGGAAGGGCAGGGTACTGCTGATGGACGACGAAGAGCTGGTGCGAAATGTTGCAAGGGAGATGATCGCAGCCCTTGGCCATGAGGTGGAAGGGGCAGAAGACGGTATGAGGGCGATAGAGCTGTTCCGGCAGGCGAGGGATGCCGGCAGACCCTTTGATCTGGTGATCCTGGATCTTACGGTAAAGGGCGGGATGGGAGGAGAAGAGGCGATCGCAAAGATCCGGGAGATTGCCCCTGAGGTCAAGGCAGTTGTATCGAGCGGATATGCAGACAGTCCTATCGTAGCCGACTTTCCTGCCTATGGTTTTTCAGCGGTTCTGAACAAACCCTACAGGATTGATTCCCTGAAGAACTGCCTGGACCCATTCTTTTCGTAGTCTGCAGTCTTGTCAGCGCGCAGGTATCTCCAACCTCATCATATTCAGAGGAACGGATCCCAATGTTCCTGCTGCAGGCGCAACTCGCTGTCATAAATTTGATTTGTCATTCGCCTTGTCATAACGTAAAATTAGAGGCATGGACGATAGACAAAAAGACCCTGAAGGCCTCCGGAAAACCGAGAAATTATCTTTTGACGGAACAGCCATGTACCGCGCGCTCTTCGATAGTTCACGGGATGCTGTCGGGGTGTCAAAAGCCGGAATTCATCTGCTGGTGAATAATGCATATCTTGATCTGTTCGGTTTTCCCCGGGATTACGATATCACCGGCAGACCGGTCCTGGACCTGATCGCTCCGGCCAGCCGTGCTCAAATCAGCGATTACATCCGTCGCCGCTCTCATGGCGAAACGGTCACCTCTCTTTATGAGACGCGAGGGCTGCGGGCAGACGGCACAGAGTTCGATATGGAGGTGAGCGTTTCGCTCTACCCGGAACATGGTGAAAACCACACGCTGGTAATCCTCAGGGATATCTCGGAGCGCACGAAGGCTGCAGAAGAAATTGCCGAACGTGAGGCCATGTTGAGACAGATTATGGACACGGCAAGTGTCGCGATCTTTCTCATAGACAAGACCGGCCATATCACAACTGCCAATAACCGCATGGCAGACATGTTCGGCTGCCCGATGGAAGAGCTTATCGGAAGCGAATATGTTGATCATGTTCATCCGCTTGAGCGCGAGATTGGCAGGCAGAAAATGCTGGCGTTGCTGGCGAGCAAAATACCGTCCGTTGATCTCGAACGCCTTTACCTGAAAAAGGATGGGGCCGAGTTCTGGGGACACCTTGCAGGCAGGCGTTTTCATGATGTCCGGGGCAATGAACTCGGCCTGATCGGCGTCATAACTGACATCACTATGCGCAAGATGACGGAAACCGCGCTGCGAGAGAGCGAAGCGACAGCACGCACGCTTCTGGATATTCCTGTGGCGGCAGCGTTCCTGCTTGACCGGGATGGAAAATGCCTTGATGCAAACGAAACATTCGCCCAGCGGTTCGGCAAAACGCGGACGGATGTCATCGGGCTCGTCGTCTGGGACCTTTTCCCTCCTGAGGTTGCAGAGAGACGAAGGGCACATTTTGAGCAGGTCCTGAAAGATAAGAAGATGGTCCGTTACGAAGATGAACGCGGGGGCAGATGGAACGATTCGCTCATTGCGCCAATCCTCGACAGCAGCGGAGAGGTCTCGAGGATTGCGGTTGTAGGCTTTGATATAACCGAGCGAAAACAGTCGGAATTGGCATTGCAAAAGAGTGAAGCAAAATACCGGCGGCTCTATAATGAAACTCCCATCCTGCTGCATTCCATAGACCGCAACGGGGTCGTGGTCGAGGCCAATGATTACTGGTTCAAAATCATGGGATATGAACGGAACGAGGTCATCGGCAAAAAAGTGACCGACTTCTATACGGATGCATCGAAAAAATATGCCCTTGAGATTGTTCAGCCCGCATTCTTTCGCGACGGCGTGGTCAAAGATGTGTCGTATCAGTTCGTCAAGAAAAACGGGGATGTGGTTGATGTGCTTCTTTCGGCCACGGGCGAACGGGATGCTGCCGGAAGCGTTGTCCACTCACAGGCGGTTATCCAGGATATTACCGACCGAAAGCGGATTGAGCTGACCCTGCAGAAGAGTGAGCATATGCTCCAGACGATTATCGACACGGAACCGGACTGCATCAAGGTCATCGATGAGGAGTCGAGGCTTATTTTGATGAACCGTGCCGGCCTCAACATGATTCAGGCAGACTCACTGGAACAGGTCAAAGGACAATTCGTCTGTCCTCTTGTCGCTCCTGATCACCGGCAAGAATTTATGGATCTCACCAAAGAGGTCTTCCAGGGGAGGTCAGGCAGCCTGGAATTTCAAATGGTCGGCATGCTGGGTCGACAGCTGTGGCTTGAGACCCATGCGGTCCCCCTGCGCAACGAAAACGATGAGATTATCGCACTGCTCGGCGTGACCCGCGACATCACGGCACGTAAACAGACTGAGGAAACCCTGATAGAGAGCGAAAAAAGGTTCAAAACGCTCATTGAACAGGCTGGCGACGGGTTTGAACTGCTGAGTGATGAGGGACGGTTTGTTGACGTAAACAGTGCCTCCTGCAGACAGCTGGGGTATTCCCGGGAAGAACTGCTCGGCATGAAAATATTCGATATCGATCCGAAGCTCGATAGTGCCAGATTCACCATGACGTTACAATCGATGGAGGTGGGTAGTCCGATATCGTTTGAGTCCGCACACAGGCGAAAAGACGGCACTGAGTTCCCTGTTGAAATAACAACTTCGCTCATCGTGCTGGCCGGGGGAGGGAAGCATGCCCTTGCGCTCGTGAGAGACATCACCGAGCGCAAGCAGGCTGATGTTGCGCTGCGCGCAAGCGAAGAACGCTTCAGAGCGATAACCATGACCGCCTCCGATGCGATCATGGTTATGGATGATCTGGGGAAAATCGTTAATTGGAACCCTGCGGCTGAGCGGATCTTCGGGTACTCCTCTGAGGAGGCTGTAGGCAGAGATCTCCACGCTTTCCTCGCCCCTCCGAGACTGCAGCAAGCCTATCGAAAAGGATTTTCTCATTTTGTCGCTACCGGAGAGGGCCCGGTGATCAACAGGTCAGTTGAGATGGATGCGATAAAAAAGGATGGGACAGAGTTCCCCATCGAGGTCTCTACCTCGGCAATGAACATCGGAGGGAAATGGCATGCGCTGGCGATCATCAGGGACATCTCGGAGAGAAAGAGACTGGAGCAGGAGCTGATCAAGACCCAGAAACTCGAGTCTGTCGGCACACTGGCAGGAGGTATTGCCCATGACTTCAACAATCTGCTTCAGGGGATCTTCGGCTATATATCCCTGGCAAAGATGTCCATTGAGCAGAAAGACAAGGCACTGGCCATGCTTGAAGAGGCCGAGAAGGCGCTGCATCAATCCGTAAATCTTACAACGCAGCTCCTCACCTTCTCAAAAGGCGGCAAGCCGGTAAAGAAGGTTTTCAACCTGCACCCGGTGCTCGAAAATGCCATACGATTCTCTCTCAGCGGATCGAGCGTTGACCACATTCTCCTGGTCGATGACGACATCCGGCCGGTCGATGGAGATGAGGGGCAGATATCCCAGGTAATCCAGAACATTGTGCTGAATGCCGAACAGTCCATGGCGCTTGGAGGCCGGATAACAATAGCCGTACGCAATGCGCATCGGTCGGACATCCCCCCGCTGATTAACAGCGAGTATGGAGATTTTGTTGCCATAGCGGTTCAGGACCCGGGTATCGGCATCCCGCCGGAACATATCGGCCGAATTTTCGATCCGTATTTCACCACAAAGAAACAGGGCAGCGGTCTCGGTCTTGCGACTTCATATTCTATTATCAGAAATCATGGCGGCACGATACAGGTCTCCTCGGAGCTCGGAAAAGGTTCTACCTTTACCATATATATTCCGGCCTCCGCCGCCGCCTCTGCGGAAAAGGCTTCGCAATTCCCGGTGCAGGCTGATATTCGGAAAGGTCGGATACTGGTTATGGACGATGAAAAGATGGTGAGGGAAGTGGCCGGGGCACTCATCTCTTCGCTCGGTCATGAGGTAGCGTTTGCCGAACATGGCGAGGCGGCAATCAGACAGTACCGCGAAGCAATGGCCGGGGGCAGACCATTTGATATGGTGATTCTCGATCTGACGATCAAGGGCGGTATGGGAGGACACGAGACCGTGCAGAAACTGCGGGAAATCGACCCGGAGGTAACGGCAGTGGTTTCAAGCGGGTACTCTGATGATGCGAGCATGTCTGACTGCCAGTCGAAGGGCTTTAAGGCATTTCTAAAAAAACCATACAAGGTAGAGAGCCTGAACAGACTGCTGAGGGATTTCATTAAGTAGGGGTACATCGTTCAGCTCTTATCGTAGCTGCATTTTTTAGACTCCGGAAACTACAAATCACGGTTGCGGCATTATCCAAAAGGTGATACGATGTTTTTACATCTGATTGACAATCTGGGCTGAGGAAGGGGACATCCCGGCCTTATCATAAGAATGACCAAAGAGCAGTATATTAATTCACGCTACGAAGACTATCTTCACTATTGGACAAGCATCGGACTTGGTTTCGGGCCGATCATCGTTTTGTCCCTCATACCGCTCGATTATCTTGCAACCCCGGGCAATTTTACTGCCTTCCTTACCTATCGTCTCTGCACGGCGGCATTTCTCTTTATGCTGTACCTTCTCAACCGGCGGACTTCGACCAGGAGGCGCATGAATTTTTTTGTCATCGTGGCGGCAGTCGCTGTTTCAACCATGCTTGCCCTGATGATCGCACGCTTCGGCGGTCACCAGTCACCCTATGCAGCGGGCTTCATTCTGGTCGGTGTTTTTGTGAGCGGCATCATTCCCCTGTACTTCGGAATATGTCTCATCTCGTCACTGATCGTATATTCATGTTATTTGATACCGATCCTGCTGTATGACTCTATAATAAATGTTCCCTACTTTGCGTCAGAGAGCATTCTCATATTCGCCTGCATAAGCGCCATGCTGATCATACGATATTTTGCCAACAGGAGGCTCTTGCACGAGTTTGAACTCCAGTTTGACGTCGAGCAGTATAAGGCAGGTCTTGAAGATCAGATCAGGGACCGCACGCATCAATTGTCTCTTACGATCATGCATCTTGAGCAGGAGGTGCATGACCGCGAAAAAGCCGAGGAGAAGCTGATCGAAAGCCAGGAGATCTTTCGCCACATTGCGGACGATGCCCCTCTTGCCATTTCCATGATCACGAAAGAGGGCGCAATCGAGTATGTGAACGCGAAACATGCCGAGATTATGGGTTATGCACAGGAGGATATCCCTACCCTTGAGCGTTGGTGGTCTCTGGCATATCCTGATGCTGAGGTTCGCCAGAGCGTTGCGCGCCAATGGCAGAACATGACCGACCGTCTTTTTCGCGGAGAGTGGATGCCAAATGTGGAGCGGCAGATCGTCTGCAAAGACGGAAGCGTCAAGGAACTTGAACTCAGGTTTGCCAGGGCAGCCGACAAGATCATCGTCGCTTTTGACGATATCACCGAACGCCGCCGGGTTGATGACCTCATTCGTCAGGCAAAGGACGACTGGGAAGACACCTTCAATACGATCAACGACGCCATCACCATACATGACAGGAATTTCAATATCATTCGCACAAACCGGGCCGCAGAACGTCTGCTCGGAAAGAGCGCCGCGGAAATTGTCGGTTCGAAATGTTTCAGATCATACCACGGAACTGACGTGGCACCCGACGCCTGCCCCAGCTGCCTCACCCTTCAAAACGGCACTCCTTCCGTCATTGAGCTGTTCGAGCCGTATCTGAACAAGTATCTTGAGATTAAGGCGCTCCCCCGCGCTGACAGATCCGGAGCATTGATCGGCGTGATCCATATCGTGCGGGACATAACGGAAAGAAAAAAAGCAGAACAGGCCCTGTCTGAGCAGCAGGACTTCGCCTCCAACCTTATTGACAACCTGACTGTAGCCACCTTTGTTCTGGACAGCGGCCATACCATAATGCTCTGGAATAAGGCATGTGAAGAGCTTACCGGCTGCAGCGCAGCAGAGATGATCGGGACGGATAACCAATGGAAACCGTTTTACGCGGAACAGAGACCTACAGTCGCTGATATTATTATCGACAACAGGGCAGACGATCTTGCTGAACTGTACCAGCATTATTCCCGTTCGAAACTGAACCCCCTCGCGATCAAGGCGGAGGGCTGGTATAAAAACCTGGGCGGCAAAGACCGCTACATCGCATTTGAGGCTTCACCGATCTTTAATAACAGCGGAAGACTGATTGCGTCTATCGAAACACTGCAGGATATTACCGAAGAAAAACGGCTGGAGGAGCAGCTCCTTCAGGCACAGAAAATAGAGGCGATCGGGCAGCTTGCAGGCGGCGTAGCTCATGACTTTAACAATATCCTTACGGCCATTGTAGGCTATGCCCATTTGACACTGATGAAGATGCCGCAGGACGAACCGCTCAGAATCAATCTGGAGCAGATACTTCAGGCTTCGGACAAGGCCACTGCCCTTACCCAGAGCCTTCTGGCCTTCAGCAGAAAACAGATCATTAACCCCAAGCCGGTTAACCTGAACGAAATTGTAAAAAAACTCGAAAAACTCCTGATAAGACTTATCCGGGAAGATATTCATATTACGACAATCTATGCACCGGAGGGTTTGACCGTCTTTGCTGATGCCGGCCAGATCGAGCAGGTGCTTATGAATCTTGTTACGAATGCCCGGGATGCCATGCCGACAGGCGGACGGATTGAGATCAAAACCGAGGCAGTACTCATGGACAGCAAGTTCATTGATGACCACGGATACGGCAAAACCGGAAGGTATGGTCTTCTGTCTGTTTCTGACACGGGTGACGGCATGGATGCAAAGACCCGCGAGAAGATTTTTGAGCCCTTTTTCACGACCAAGGAGCAGGGCAGAGGCACTGGCCTTGGACTCGCAATGGTCTACGGCATCATCAGGCAGCATGAAGGATTTATCGACGTTTATAGCGAGCCCGGCAGGGGTACTGCCTTTATGATACATCTGCCGCTGTCAGCAGGCAGCGCTGAGACCGGGGAGATCGCGGAGGAATCCGTCACGATCACAGGGGGAACAGAAACAATCCTTCTGGCTGAGGATGACAGCAGCCCCAATTCATATTCGAATTCTTCAAGGTGATATTTTTTCGGTTGCTTGAGAATTTCCACTAGGACCCGACGGTCAAACTTCCCCTGCATGTCGCGCCAATCAGAAGTCTTAGAGATG
>JACRLO010000033.1 GCA_016235245.1 Nitrospirota bacterium
TCGAATCCCGCTGGGGACGCCAACAATTATAAGGGGTTGCTTTATTGCAACCCCTTTTGATTTTCTTCGCTCTGACCTCTACGGATGGCAATCAGGCAGCAGCGCAGATTTATTGTTCTCATGCATTAACAGAATAGTACAGAGGAGAATCTCATGGCTTTAAGCATCGGTATCGTCGGTCTTCCGAATGTCGGCAAATCGACACTTTTTAATGCGCTCACAAAAGATCAGAATGCGATGGCTGCAAACTATCCGTTCTGTACCATAGAACCGAACAAGGCGATCGTGCCGGTCCCTGACAAGCGTCTGGCACAGCTGTCAGAGATCGTGAACCCGCAGAGGATACAGCATGCAATCGTTGAGTTCACGGATATCGCTGGACTGGTAAAGTGCGCATCAAAGGGCGAAGGCCTCGGCAATCAGTTCCTTTCCCATATACGGGAGACCTCGGCAATCGTGCATGTTGTAAGATGTTTTGAGGACGATTCGATCATCCATGTTGACGACAGCGTCAATCCCCTGCGCGACATTGAGGTCATCAACACTGAGCTCGTGCTTGCCGATATTCAGACGCTCGAAAACAGGATCACGCGTCTTGAGAAGCAGGCCAAGGGAGACAAGAAGCTTCAGCCGATGCTTGAGGTCTTTCCGCTGATAACGATCTTGTCAAGTCGGTCCACGCCTTTGCAGCAGAGCATAATGCCGAGTCAGTAAAGATATGCGCAAAGATCGAGGAAGAGATGGCAGGCATGAGCGACGAGGAGCGCACTGAATTTCTTGAATCGCTTGGGCAGACCGAAAGCGGACTCGATCAGATCATCCACCATGGGTATCATGCCCTCGGCCTTATCAGTTATTTCACCGCAGGGGTAAAAGAGGTCCGTGCCTGGACCATAGAGCGCGGCTGGAAAGCGCCGAAGGCGGCAGCGGTCATTCATGATGATTTTGAACGCGGGTTCATCCGGGTAGAGGTCATCGCCTTTGACGATTTCATCGAGGGCAAAGGGGAAGCAGGCGCGCGCATTGCAGGCAGACTTCGCACTGAGGGCAAGGAGTATGTTGTCCAGGACGGCGATGTCATGCACTTTCTTTTCAATGTCTGATTCCAAAATCGTTTCAGACCGGCAGAGTATAGAACGTCACAGGGAATTGACTTAATTATTTATTTGGTTCTATGATCTATTTCGAAAGCAGGCATGGATTATCATGAAAAGTAATATTCTTATCATCAGCGGTCTGATCGTAGTAATATCCGTTCTCATTATTCTTAACATCTTCTTTCAAAAATCCCTACAGATGGAAATCGCGGAACAGTTTAACCTGCAGCAGTCACTTCTGTCCAAAACAATAGCAGATAATATAAAAGCATCTATTAATTTCATGAAGGAAGAAGTGACCGAGATGGCCCACGAGCTGTCCGAGAAAAAAAACGCAACAAAAGATGATTACGATTCTCTGATAAAAGAGGAATTCAAGCATAAGCTTATGATCAGTGCCAGCATAGGTATTGCCTCATCCAAAGGGGCAATTCTTTTCCTGAAGGGTGATGAAGACCAGATAAAACCAATAATGCCGGATATTGCAAAAAAAGCCGTAGACACAAAAGAAGGGGATGGGGGAATACTGGTGACTGGCAACAGAGTTGTCGCTTTAGCCCCTACCTACAAAAATAATCAGCTCGATCAGGTAGTATTTCTTTCGTTTTCGATAGCCGATATCGGCGATCGTTTTTTCACAACCATCAAGTCACACGGCAAGGGATATGCGTGGATGATCGATAAGGGAGGGAATCTTCTATACCACCCGACGCAACCCGGGATGGTCGGCAGAAATCTCTATCGGGCCGATACGACCTGTTTTAAGTGCCATATGAACTTTGATCTCGAAAAGAGGATCATTGAAGGCAGGGCAGGCGACAACATCGGGAGGTATATCTCGGCATTCGGAGAAGACAAGATAATCGCCTATTCAGATGTTGATATGAGCGATATATCGTGGATAATCGCAGTGTCGTCGCCCTACTCTGAAGTGACCAGCGCTACCAAAAACAGCATGAAGCTTTATTCCTATCTCATCATATCAATTTTTATGGCAACAAGCCTGGTCTCCGCGGTCCTGATTATATTTAACAAAAAAAGGATACAGGCCGCAGAGACCGCGAACCGAAAAGAGCAGCTTGAAAAATACGCAGGTGAACTCGAAAAGAAGGTAACCATAAGAACAGCGGAACTTGCAAGCGAAAAAGAGAAGCTCAATACCATCGTGAGTGCGATCGGAGGCGGCATCGTACTCCTTGATAAAGGCCGGAAGATACAATGGTCTAACACAATGATACGGGATATCGTCGGCATGGAGGTGGTCGGCAGATCATGGGAAGAAGTATGCCCTGACTGCCCTCTGTCGGAAACATATCCTGGTGAAACTATCAGAACGATAGTTCTTTCAAACCTGTTCGGGCAGAAAGGCAGATTTTATCAAATTACCACTGCCCCTGTCAGAGGAGAACGCGGGGAAATAGACGGACATATCGGACTGATACAGGACGTAACCGAAATGAAAAAAATGGAGGATCAGATCATCCATTCGGAAAAACTGGCCTCCATAGGACGGCTTGCCGCAGGGATTGCTCACGAGATAGGCAACCCGCTCACCTCGATCTTCTCGTTCGTGCAGATTCTGAGGGAGATGGAAGAGGAGGCATTCAAGAAGGAAAGCCTCGACACCATGTATTTTCATATAAAGAGAATTTCGGACATACTGAAACAACTCTCTGGCTTTTCGAAGATGCCGGCCGGAGAGCACAAATCCGGTCATGTCAATGAATTCATCGAGGCCTCTCTTAATCTCATTCAGTATGACAAGAAGGCCAAAGATGTTACTGTCGTGAAGGAGCTGTCGACCGATCTGCCCGAAGTGATCATGGATGGCAATCAGCTTGCCCAGGTCATCGTGAACCTTACCCTTAACGCCATAGATGCGATGCCTGACGGTGGAACAATAACCATCAGAAGTTTCACGAAGAATAGCGATGTGATCATCCAGATTCAGGACACCGGGATAGGAATTTCGAAAGAAGATGTAACAAAGATTTTTGATCCGTTCTATACCACAAAAGAAAAAGGGACCGGTCTTGGCCTTGCAGTAAGTTATGATATAATAAAAAAGATGAACGGGACGCTGAGCGTCGAAAGCGAGACAGGCAAAGGGACGGTATTTACGATTACCATGCCCTACAAAGATCCTGCGGCAACCTCTTAGCTCAGAAAACATCCGGCACAAACCATTACGTGGGGCACAAACGTACACATAATTTATGAAAGCAAAGATACTTATCGCTGACGACGAACCAGATATATGCAGGGCTCTTGAATTCCTGCTGAAGAGGGACGGGTACGAGGTAAGCACGGTCAACAGCGGAGAAGATGCGGTCAGAAAATTCAAAGAAGATACCTTTGACGTTATTATTTCTGATCTTAAAATGGGAAAGATGGACGGGATGGCCGTACTCGAAAAGGCGAAGGAACTCAGCCCTGAGACCGCGGTGATAATAATGACGGCCTTTGCCTCTATCGAATCTGCTATTGATGCGATGAAGAAGGGCGCAATAGATTATATCGTCAAGCCATTCCTTAATGAAGAAATAAAGATGACGCTGAAAAAGATACTCGATCAGAAAAAGATCCTGATCGAGAATGCAGCACTTAAGCAGCAGGTAAGTCAGCATATGGCATGCAGGGATTTTGTAGCAAACTCGGAGTCTATGATCAGAATTATCGAGACCCTCGAAAAAGTGATCCCCACAAAGAGCAATATATTCCTGCTTGGTGAAAGCGGCACAGGGAAGGGACTGATCGCAGAGCTCATTCACTGCAACAGCCCTCGCAGAGATAAACCGTTCATATCGATCAACTGTTCCGCCGTCCCCGAAGGACTTCTTGAGTCCGAGCTGTTCGGTTATAAAAAAGGGGCCTTCACCGGAGCAAACTCGGACAAGCTCGGACTTATTACGCTTGCGCATCAGGGGACGTTTTTCCTTGATGAAATAGGTGACATGCCGCCAAACCTTCAGGCAAAACTCCTGAAGGTCCTTGAAACCGGAGAAGTGTTTCCTCTCGGCGATACAAAACCGAAGATAGCAGATATCAGGCTCGTCTCCGCAACCAATGTGGATATCGAGAGCAGACTTAAGGACGGCAGGTTCAGGGAAGACCTCTATTGGAGGCTTAATGTCATAGAAATCCAGATACCACCACTCAGAGACAGAAAAGACGATATTGAGATGCTCTCAAAACATTTTATCGGCAAGTATGCGTCAGAACATAACAAAAAGATCCTGGGAATTGATAAAGGGGCTCTTTCGCTCCTGATCGATTATCAATGGCCAGGCAATGTACGAGAGCTCAGGAACGTATTGGAGCGGGCGGTAGTCCTTGCTGATGGTGAGTATCTCGTTTCGGATAATCTGCCCGCCAAACTGAGAAAAACAGATGAGCATAGGGAGACTTCCACCCTCAGGGCATATCTGGGTGATTATGAGAAGAACCTGCTGCTGAAGATATATGACATCCATAACCAGAATAAAGAAAATACGGCAAAAGCCCTCGGCATCGATCTCGCAACCCTCTACCGGAAATTCAAGAAGCACGGTATCGATACCGAGTGAAGAAAGTTTTCTATATCGGCCTTATTGTGGGGGGTATTCTGGGCATTGTGATTGCCCTCAGTATGGATCTTGTTATCGGGAAAAGCCTGGGGGGCGGATGGAGTGAGGCTGTTGCCAATGATATCAACAGACTCTTTCATGCAAACCTTCCGCAGAACCATATCGCTGTCATATTTGGCGTGCTCGTGGTACTCGGCATCATCGGAGCCTTTGGAGCGTTTATCGGCGGAGTCTCTTTCATAATGGTGGCCCGCCTCATCATGTCGCTGGGCAGGGAAAAATAAAAAGGCAGAGGTTGAACAAACCCTCTGCCTTACGACGTTCCGGTATTTCCTACTTATGACATTTTGCGCAGTCCGCAGCAGGTGATGCGATAGTGCCGTTATGACATGCACCGCAGAATTTCCCCTCGTTGATCTTGTCCATAGTCATCTTGCCCGATGTCTTCTTCATGCCGAAATGCTTTGGATGGCAGTCATCGCAGGTAAATGCGGATGTGTGGAACGCATGGCTGAAGATCACGTTGCCCAGGCCCTCAACCTTATAGGTAAGATCTTTGTTAAATTCCCGCATAGCGTGACATTTTGTGCATTCGGAGGAGGAAAATGCCTTTTTGCCATTATGACACTGTCCGCAGTAAGCGCCCGCATAAATGTCTTTCATGGTTATGGTCGCGGTTCCGGTCTTCATAACAAAAACCTTCGGATGGCACTCCCGGCACCCGGCCTTCCCGGCATGTGCTTCATGATTGAATTTCGAGGGCATGCTTGATTTCTTAAATACCATCTCCTTTATATTGTGGCAGGTATTGCAGGTATTTCTGTTGATGGTGATATGTTCATGGCCCTGAAAATCGTGGCACTGATTGCAGTGGAATCCCGTATTAATATGTATCTGATGAGAGAAGATCCCTTTTTTGGGAACAGAAGAAAATGTTTGATATGAATGACACTTAAAGCATGGCAGGTTGCCAACAGCCTCATCTCTTGAAATCACCTTGTCCTGTTCGTTCTCGGTCTTCGCTTTTTCCTGCTTATGCGAGCACCCAAGAACAAGCGAGAACATAATAAGAACAACAATTGGCCATCTCATTTATCAGTCCCTTTTTCCTTTCCGAACTCGATCTCATACTCAAGCGGATGTTCATGCTTCATCTGCTCTATGGTTATCTTCCCGGTAATCCAGGTCATGCTCATGGGGAATTTGTCATAACGCAGATGCTCATTATAGAAATGCCAGAACAGTATGAAAACAATCGCCAAAAGCGCCTCGTCGCTATGCATGATGGAAATCACTTCCCATATCCAGTTGATCGTCCACAGAGGAAAAAGGTAGGATGCCTGGACGGGAAATGCAAGGAAGAGACCTGACAAACCAATAATTCCCATACCCCAGAAGACAGCCCAATAGTCAAATTTATGGATATAGCTGAATCTGCCGAATTTGGGTTTTTCTTTGCTCAGGCCGACAAAATACATAATATTTTTTATCGCATCGATAACATCCTTGGGCATGGGAAGAATTGTTGTGTTTGCCCGGAGCTTCATTTTGCCTGTTGCAAGCATATATCCGAGATAGGCAACATGCCAGGCAAAGTCTATCAACATGGTGATTCCTGCAATACGATGTATCAGACCGGCTGTCTTTGCGCCGCCCCACATACTTATCCACCATCTCTGGTGTTCAACCGTCACTTCAGGATATTTAATCACCCAGCCAGTGAAGGTGAGCAGCAGAAATGTCGTAAAGAGAAGCACATGCTGAATTCGCTCTACAACGTTAAATCTCAGATATTCTCTTGGAGTCTCATTATTCATGGTGCTCCTCCTTGCCTTTTCTTAATACTTTGTCCCGGATCTCGGAAATAGCTTCAAGAATCACATGTCCCGTGATAAACGCAAAAACAGAAAGCAGCAGTACGATCAATATTTTCTCAAACCAATATGGAATAGGATCATCTTTTCCCATCTTCTTATGCGTGATGGCTGCTACAAATTTCTTTGTCGCGCCAGGATGGCACTTGCCGCATGTCACTGTTCTATTATCCCAGGCAACCGGCGATTTCCGGTCATCCCACTTAAGGACATTATGTGAATTATGGCAATTTATACAGGAAGGGGCATTGGGGTGTCCCACGGCGTATTTCTTCCCATGAAAACTCTCATGGTATCGTTCGAGAAGATGGGTGCCCCACTTATAGGCAGTTGCCAGATCTTCCCGCTCATGACACTCTCCGCAGGTCTTGACGATGTTGCCTCTGTACACTGCAGATGTTGGCGTATCCTTTTTTGTTATGTAATGAGGAGAGCCATGACAATCCGTACATATCGCACCATCTGTCTTCCTATCGCTGATCACATTCCTGGCATGAACACTCTCACGCCAGGTTTTATAAGCATCTTCGTGGCATTCAACGCATGCTGCCATTGCCACGGGATCAACCTTTGCCTTAAGGGATAATTCGCCTGCAAGTGCCGCAATATTTTGAGGGATATTCGACGTCAGCGTGCCTGCATGAGGATTTGACGAAAACTGTTTGTGACACATCAGACAGTCAAATCCGCCATGCACAGAAGCGGCATAGCGCTCACTGTCCAGATTTACATTAATCAAAACTCCGGCTTTGGTCTTAATTTTACCTTTCATGGTGCTATGGCAGGCAAGACAGGTAAAGGTTTCAGCGCTTGCAACAGATGCGAGGCATGACATAAAGAGCATCAGAAAAACCGATACATAAACCCTTCTCATGAGTCCTCCTATGGGTGTGGAGATATTTCTTCCTAAAATTAACTCAAATGGTATACAAATTATCTTATCTTTTGCAAGGAAAATAATAATTACAGCTTTAGTTTGTCTCATACACATACAGAGGAAGGGGAGACAGTGTGTCTCCCCTTCCTTGTGTATGGCTGCTCTGTCTTTTGGTTTCTTTGTTGTCTTAATTGCTCTTGGCTGCTGCCTCAGCGGTCTCCTTCGCCGCTACGGGAGACGATATTGCCTCTACCGCATACCCTATCCCTGTCCCTACGATCGAACCCAATACTATACTCACCGACCCAATGCAGACTATCCCAAGCAATATCCCTACTGCCACTACCATCCTTACGATCACCGTCGGCTCTACAGGCCCACCCACCAGGTGCCTAAGCACCAGCAGCGTCCCATAGCTCCCAAAGAAAAAC
>JACRLO010000034.1 GCA_016235245.1 Nitrospirota bacterium
ATCATCGGTCTTGGCAGCAGCGGTAGCACCGCAGCAGTTCCAGTCCTCGATCTCTTTCAATTCGATACCGAGATTCTTGAAGACCATCTTGCACTGTATATCATAAAGCTGCGATGATGCATGCAGAGAACATCCGGGATAATAGGCCATTTCCATGGTCATGCCCCCTTCCCCTGCTTAGCCTTACGGTACAGGGCTTTAACCTCTGCCACGTTCTTCACCTTGTCCACCTTGAAATGCATCCTCTTCTTCTTCACCATCTTCAGGCCGAGTTTTGCCTGGCCCATCATCTCTTCAATGACCGCCTGCAGATCGCCCTTCTTCAGTTCCTTGATCGCAGTCTTTGTCTCATAGATGCCCATACCCTCGATCTCATTGAAACGGCCCACATGTTCCGTAGCCGCCATAAAGGAGGTATGGAAATCTGCAACACGCGGCTTCAGAGGTTTGAGATGGGCCTCTTTTGACATCTGCTTGAGTGTCTCGGTGATACGGGCGGTCTGAATATTGTTGGGGCAGCGCGTTCCGCAGGTATAGCAGGCAACGCATTGCCAGACGAGCAGATTATTGAGCGCATCTTCCCTCTCTCCGAGGAGGACCATTCTGATAAGCCGGTCAGGGGTGACCCCCGTCTCCTCGCCCACAGGACAGCCTGCTGCACATCTGCGGCACTGATAGCAGGAAGTCAGGTTCTGGGATGATCTTTCCGAGACCTCCCTGAGAAGGGATTTAGCGTTTGTCGTATCATACTTCAACGTCTTCGTTGACATGGCCTGCTCCTTTAACCTCCATCGGTAATTCTTCAGAAAAAAAGAGAACTGCCCGCAATATCTTATTCAGAGGAACTACATTCAATTATAAATGCTGGATTTTCTTTTTTTCAATTAACGTTTCTTTATATATTTATAAGCGCCCGAAAGACTGAGGCGGGGCTTCGAAGAACCCCGCCCGACAAACACTATATCCCTGCTGCCAGTTTCGCAGATTTCACCGTGTTCTTCATAAGCATCGTGATTGTCATCGGTCCTACGCCGCCCGGCACAGGAGTGATGGCCCCGGCAATCTCCTTTGCCGCATCAAAATCAACGTCGCCCTTGAGGATAGGGATCATCTTGCCGGTCTTCTCGCTCATCTTCTCACCAACGCGGTTCACACCGACATCGATAACACATGCTCCGGGCTTGATCCACTCGGGCTTCACAAGACCAGGAACGCCAGCTGCAACGATAAGGATATCAGCACGTTTGCAATGCGCATCGAGGTTCTTGGTGCCGGTATGGACGATCGTGACGGTCGAGTTTGCGCCTCTGCCCTTCTGAAGCATAATGTTTGCAATCGGCTTGCCGACGATATTGGAACGTCCGACAACAACCACCTCGGCGCCTGATGTCTCAAAGCCTGAGCGAACGATCAGTTCCTGTATGCCTGCAGGTGTGCAGGGCAGGAATTTCACTTCGCTGCCGCCGATCATAAGGCGGCCGACATTGACCGGGTGGAAGGCATCGACATCCTTATCAGGATCTATGGCATTTAAGACCTTCTTCTCGTCAACCTGCTTTGGCAGCGGAAGCTGGACAAGGATGCCGTGGATCTTGGGATCGTTATTATATTTTGCGATCAGGTTCAGAAGGTCTGCTTCAGAGATGTCTTCAGGCTGGCTGTCCTGAATCGAATGAAAGCCGATCTCATGTGCAGCCTTCTGCTTTGCCGTAACATAGCTTACCGAGGCCGGATTGTGACCAACCAGTATTGTTACCAGGCCGGGGACCACTCCTGTCTTTGCCTGCATCTCAGCAACTTCTTTCTTCAGTTCTTCCCGTATCTGTGCGGCGACTTCAGTGCCGCTGATGATCTTTGCACTCATTTCAATTCCTCCTATGTAATGGGTTTAGGGATTAGGGTTTTGGGGTTAATCCCTTTTCTTGATGAGTTCAAGCAGTTCCTGCCGCGTGGATTCCTTTGATCTGAAAATGCCTCTTACTGCTGAAGTGACAGTCCGCGCCCCTGATTTCTTCAGCCCGCGCATCGAAAGACAGAGGTGCTCTGCATCAATAATGACCATCGCGCCCTTTGGCTTCAGCCGTTCCATGAGCAGATCAGCGAGCTGGGCAGTAAGCCGCTCCTGAACCGTGGGGCGTTTTGCAAAGACTTCAAGGGCTTTTGCAAGCTCTCCGATGCCGGCAATTCTTCCTGCACCGGGGATGTAGGCAATATGCGCCTTGCCGATAAAGGGAAGAAGATGGTGCTCGCAGACGGAGTAGAACGGGATATCTTTCAGAAGGACAAGCTCCTCATGACTTTCGCCCTCGATGGGAAGAAGGATCTCTTCGGTAGGCGTGGAAAGGCCGGAAAAGATCTCTTCGTACATTTTGGCAACCCTGCCGGGTGTGCCCTTCATGCCAGGCCTGTCAGGGTCTTCGCCGATACCTTCAATAATAAGTCTGACGCCCTTTTCTATTTTTTTGATATCCATTGAATTACACCCCTGTATCAATAAGCCTGAAGGCAGATGATTGTATCATTTGAGAGAAAAAGAAGTCAAAAGGTTTTCTTATAAGTTTATTTTATTATCTTATACGCTACTGCTTGTTCCCGAAGACCGGTCAGTGCTATCTTATTGCATGAAAGCCTCCTTTTTCCAGTTCAATCCGGTGTTCGGCAGAAAAAGCGATAATCTGATGAAAGTCAGGGCTGCGGTAAGCACCGCATCCGCAGACCTTCTTGTGCTTCCGGAGTTCTTTGCAACCGGTTATCAGTTCACCTCAAAGGAAGAGGTCTCTGAAGTTGCCGAGTCTGTTCCTTATGGTGAAACAACCGAATTTCTTATGACCCTCTCGCAGGAAAAGGGCATATATATTGTGGCAGGTCTGCCTGAAAGAGACGGCAGCAAAGTCTACAATTCAGCAGTACTGACCGGCCCTGAGGGTTTTATCGGCAGATACCGTAAGACCCATCTCTTTTACGAAGAGAACCTTTTCTTTACGCCGGGGGATACCGGCTTCCGGGTTTGGGATACCCCCATAGGCAAGATCGGCATCATGATCTGCTTTGACTGGTTCTTTCCGGAATCTGCACGGACTCTTGCCCTCAAAGGGGCAGAGGTGATCGCGCATCCGTCAAACCTTGTCCTGCCCTATTGCCCGCAGTCCATGCCAATCAGATGCCTTGAGAACAGGGTTTATGCGGTAACAGCCAACCGTATCGGCACTGAACAGAGAAAACAGGGCGAGGCGCTCACATTCATCGGCCAGAGCCAGATCACATCACCCAAGGCTGAAATCCTGTTACGTGCGGGTAATGATGAAGAAATCCTTATGACTGCAGATATTGACCTGTCCCTGAGCAGGGACAAGAAACTGAATCAGTTCAACGACCTATTCAAAGACAGAAGACCGGAATTTTATAATTCATAACTTCGACTCTAATCATTAGCACCGGTCCCTGTAAACAGATACCTGCCCTCTATTTTCTCAAATAGAAGAATTTCCTCACCGCAGAAAACGCTGTAGCTGCCTCTGTCCTGCTGCGGCTCGGGCAATGGCGCAGAGTGTTTCTTTGTGAGTTTGACTGCATCCAAATACCCCTGATAATCATTAACTGGTTTTTCTTTCGCAAGGCATCTCTGTAGCTTTCGGTCAAAGATCTTATTATATTTCCTGATAAAGGCATCTCTCGTCAGTTCTTCGCCCCGAAGAAATGGGAACTTCGTCATTGCAACGACCGCTTCTTTATCATTGTTCGCCACAGCAGTTTTGAACTGGGCCCAGAATGTGGCAAACGCTTGATTAGTTTGATCCTGTTGGCCTTGCACAGGAGAGGTAAAAGCACTCAGCATCAGGACCGTCGATAGTAATAGATATAACTTTTTCATGGTTTATTCTCCGCTTGAACGTCCTGTTATGCGATAGTTGTTATGAATGCTCCACCGCTTACCGTTGCTGCTTGCATTTTTTCTTGCCCGCGGCTTTTTTGCCAACCTCCTTCACCCTAAATGCAACTATTTTGCGAATCAGACTGTAAGGTATCGGCTGGTCGAGCGGAAATTGGACAGAGCCTTTTGCGCTTTTATAGACAGACAACTCGTCCTTGAATTCTTCAATTCCGGAGGGCGTCGGATAAAAGCCAATATGCTTCTGAAACCCGCCGAAGTGCACCAGATTGCCGTTAAGCACGAATGTCGGAATTCCATACTTAACCGCCTCTTCCGCGTCAGGAGCGGCACTCCTGATCGTGCTTTGTGTTTTCCGGAGAATCCCCTGGACATCTTCCGGAAAACCGGCTATGTATTCGTCAATGCTCTTGGGTGGTCCTTTGGGGCTTTTCATAATTGAATCTCCTGCGTCTGTTCGAAATGTTGGACAAACGGGACGGGAGTTGACCCGCCATCTTTTGGGCGTGCCTGACTTCCTGATTGGAACTCGTCCTTTTCATTTGTCATTGCTCTTTTGTCCCGTGTTAAAACTGACCGTTTGAGGCACGATCAGAAACTCCGCTGATATACGATAACCACGTGCGTAACGTGAAAGATGAGAAAAATAAACGCCGGCGCAAGATAAAAAACTGGGCGATAGCGCAAGCGCTCCGGGAAATAGAATCTTTCACCGAGCAAGCCAAGCCCGATAATCCAAAACAAATTGGTATAAGCTGTCGCCACGAAACCGGCCATACTGGTACTCCAGGCGCTGTTAGGGAATACAATCAGAGCGAGATAGGACAGGTAGTAAAGCGCTACTCCAGCCAGATACAAAGCCAACCCTCGCTTTTGAGTTTTTGTAGATATTCCAATGGAGAAAAACATCGGCAACGCAAACACCAATAACCGCCCAATATTTTCGCCATTTACCAATACATTCGGAATACCTTTGTTGAATAGGGCCTGCGTCAATGCAGCCGGCAGGTGGTTCATCAGGAGCAGGCTAAAGACCAGCGGTGGAAACGTCAGCCAAACACCGTTCTTTGTGATGTCAGTTATCGTAATCTTCATTATCTGTTTCCCCTCTTAAGCGTTTACCTGGAGAGGCTGAAGCAATCGATTCAGACCGTGTTTTACTTTTCTGGCATCCATTCCTTTATCCATTTTTCTGCAATCAACCCATGAACGATAAAAGGGTCTTTTTCAATTATCGCCGCAGCCTCTGCATTACCCGGAGCTTCAAAAGTTATTAAGCCACCACTTCTGTCTGCAAATGGCCCGCCGACGTAGTTTTGAAAGTTGCTGTTTTTCCAATATGCGATATGAGCGGGGACAACTTCTCGAATTTTGTCAGGATCATTTTTCATGAAATAAAAAAAGACAATGCGAATCGCCATGTTTTCCTCCTTAT
This sequence comes from Nitrospirota bacterium, assembly GCA_016235245.1. Lineage (NCBI taxonomy): Bacteria > Pseudomonadati > Nitrospirota > Nitrospirota bacterium. Next base: position 5,325 of record JACRLO010000034.1, read on the forward strand.
TGATATTACTTGCGCATAAAGCTACACAGTCAGTCAGGCCTGACATCACATAGAGAAGTGAGTCACCTGCACAACAGCTAAAAAGAGAAGAGCTTTTTCAGATCCTTAATAATTTCTTCTTAAATTTCATTCTCTTGTAAGGGTCTATTACTATTATCTCTTTTGTATGAGTGTCCCTCGTCACGAGTAGTGTTCTCGTTTCATCAAACTGTTTTTGTCAGGCATACGGTAGAACGTAATATAAAATGTGTAATATACATCAAAATTCTCGTCATTCTAGTGCAAAGAATAATCTTTTTGGGTGATTGCATTCTCCATGTATGCAGTAATAGGGATCGTATATGCTTCACCAGGCTCCATTTTCTTATTCTTTTCCAAATCTTTGACTGATCCGCCTACCTGCATTGGCATTGTGCCATTGCTGAGATTCACCAAACGAGTAAATGTCTCAATATTCAGATCATATATGGCATTTGGTCCTTCATTAATCAGCGTTAGAGAGTATATTCTCTTATCATTATCTATCTTAAACTCTGAACCTATAATGGGCTGAAGGTTTATTTGGAAAGCCTTATCTGCGGTGTTCCAGCTTATGTATGAAATCCATAGGCTAACACCTAAAATGAGAATTGCAATTACACTGAGCCAGATACTGACTATATTTTTGGTTTTCACTTTCATTTTAGGTTGTTATACATGTCTTTTTATTGTCATTGATTTTAATGAAAATGGGAACTGAATCCTGAACCGGATTTGATCTGCCTTTAACCGCCTTCGCAGTCTCATCGAACTCCCCAGCTGCTTCATGGCCATTACCAACTCCCTGAGGCTCCGCCGCCGCCCGACGACCCTCCTCCTCCGGAAAAACCGGAACTGCCGGAGCTGCCTGAGCTCCAGGAACCTCCCGAACTCCCCGATGAAAGCGAGAAGCCGCCGATGGTGGCATGGCCTTTGGTGCGCATATCCGCAGCGGCTTTCGCGTACCATGCGGTCTTGCTGAGCAGCAGTTTGGCAAGGGGATATACGATCAGATAGGTTATGAGCATATAGAGCGCGCCAGAAGTTCCGACAATGACGATCGGAAACATGGCCCAAAAAGGGATGAGAAAGAAGTAGAGAAACCATCCCATGCCAGGTGTCATGATACCGATAACAGTGAAAAGACCGATGATGCCGAAGATGAATGCGCCGAACAGTATTCTTTGGGTAAGCGGCATAGGGGGCGCTTCAAGGCCAGAGGTGGTTGATGTTTTCGTTTCACCTCCGAGGGAGCTTTCCAACTCAGGCGTCTTGCCGTTTTCGAGAAGCGTAATGATCGCCCCTACCCCAGCTTCCACGCCGCCGTCATAGTCCCCGGTCTTGAACTTAGGAGTAATAATGTTTTGAATGATCCTTCCTGCCATGAGATCAGTGAGCGTACCTTCGAGGCCGTATCCGACCTCGATCCGCATGCGACGGTCCTTCAGGGCCACGACGACCAGGATGCCGTTGTCTTTGCCCTTCTGCCCGAGCTTCCATTCCCTGAAAACCGCTTCTGCATATTCCTCGATGCTCTGACCTTCGAGCGACGATACCGTAAGGACCGCGATCTGGTTGCCGGTGCTCTCTTCGTGGGCCTTGAGCCGCTCGGTCAGCGATTTTCGCATGGGCTCAGACAGGGTTTCTGCATTGTCGGTTATACGACCGGTAAGAAAAGGGACGTTCGTTGCAGCTGCGATATTCGCTACGAGGATTATCGAGGCAAGGAGTGTCAGCAGATTGAGTATATTTCTAAAAGTCCTTGTCGTCTCCCCATTCATTTCGGCCCCTTCCAAAAAAAGTGAGAATGATCTATCAAGCGGATAATTTCTGTTTCAATGCAAACGCGAAAACGAATTAATATCGGGCTTATATTTTGCCCCCAAGCCCTGCCAAAACTTCCTTCACCGACTCTGACAGCGCAGCGCTCAAGCCCTTTGCAAGCCCTGCAGAATCCTTTGTATCGAGCTGCACTTTCTTCCGCTCTTCAAAACGCAGCATCTCTTTTCCCTCGGCCGACAATAACACTGCATCTAAAGCCAGTTCAGCATATGAGTCATCCACTCTTTCAAATCGTTTCAGATTGATGTTCAGAACATAAGAGCCTTCAGCCACAGAATTCGATGTCCTTACATCCTCGTACACGGCTGACAGTGAATCCCTGAATATTTCCCTGACCATCTCAACAGGGGCTGAATCCCATTTTGCATAACGGGATATGTCAAGCTGATACGCAGACAGTCTGTGTGCAATATAGGGTTGTGCCAGATACCTCGGCGACTGGACTCTGAGGATAATCGTTGCCTGCTTTCTGACCTGGGCCCTGTTATTGTCAGCAGGCATATGCAGGCTGTAAATCCTTGTCTCGGGCATGGAGCATGCAGCCACTAAGAGAATACCAAGCAGAACAATACCTTTCCGTAGCATATTACTCACCCTTGCCCTCCTTATAGATCACGCTCCAGGGCTTACTCTTTACGTCATGAATCAGCTCCTGGAGTTCATCGGTCGTCCTGGTCATGGTATTAAGCAGCGCATCAAGATTCTGGGACTGAAGGTCAACTGCCCGATCCACGGTCTTTGCAGTCTTTTCAATACCCTTGAGCATCACCTCTGCCTTGTCAAGAGCCTCACGCGCCTTTTTCAGGACCTGCGTAAACTCACCCTTATTGTTGCTCACCAGGCCTTCAAGCTCATCAAGCACCCTTGAAAGTTTGTCGGCCGTCATCCTGATGTCAGCGGTCATTTTGTCGATATTAGAGGTTGCCGAAACAATCGCCTTATTGGTATTGCCTAATAGGGATTCGACCTGCTTAATATTTTGGGGGCTGAAAACCTTGTTCACATCCTGAATGAGGGAATCAAGTGACTTTGACAGACCTTCGACCTTTGACATGATGACCCCAAAATCAACGACCTCTTCGGAAGGTATCACATCGCCTACCTTGATCCGCTCATTCACCGTTTCGTTGACAGACAGGAGCAGGTAAATGTCACCCACAAATCCTACCTGCGTGACAGACGCCTTGGTACCCTTATAGATCGGCTTGCCCCTCTTGATACCGATCTCGACAACGACCGATTCCCCGGCCTGCTGCGGCTCTTTTACGCTGACCACGCGTCCGACTCTTACGCCGCCCAGTTTGACCTGAGCACCCGGTTCAAGACCGGCAGCATTTTTCACCTTGATATAATAAGGGTCGAATTTATCGAGAAACTGCGCACCGCCGATAAGAATTATCAGCGCCGTAAGCAGGACCATGGACACGCCAATTATCAGACCAGCCTTAATCTCTTCTCTCAAAGCGCCTCCTCACCTATTCTCATGAGATATCAATCCCCGGCAATCATCTTAAAGTAATCGTCCGGCGAGTATTGCTCCTCTTCCCATCTTCTCTCAAGAAACTGCCTGATGCGGGGATGGTCCGACGCCTTCAGCCCCTCAAGAGGGCCAAAAAACAGGACCTGTCCCTTGTCGAGCATGATAACATAATCGGCAATTGCAAAAACACTGGGCAGTTCATGGGTCACCACAACGATTGTCATCCTGAAGGCCTTCTGCAGTTTCAAGATCAGATCGTCAAGTCCGGCAGCAGTGACCGGGTCGAGTCCTGCAGAGGGCTCGTCAAAAAAGAGCATCTCCGGGTCGAGCGCCAGGGCCCGTGCGAGGCCAGCCCTCTTCTTCATGCCGCCCGAGAGCTGGGACGGATAAAAATGATCAAATCCTGAAAGCCCGACCAGGTCAAGCTTCATGCGTACCATGATCTGGACCGTAGCGTCATTTATCTTGGTATGCTCCTTAATCGGCAGGGCGACATTTTCGGCGATGGTGAGTGAATTAAGCAGGGCAGATCCCTGAAACAGCACTCCCATCTTCCTCCTCACATCGTCCATCTCAGGGTCTGTCAAGGCCGTAATCTCCCTATTGCCGATGCTGATGGTTCCTTCAGAAGGCTTAAGCAGGCCGATGAGATGTTTCAGGAGTGTGCTCTTGCCGCAGCCGCTGCCGCCTAAAATGACCGTAGTCTTTCCCTTCGGGATGGCAAAGGTGAGGCCTTTCAGCACTTCCCGGTCGCCGTACCGCGTCCTGAGCCCGGTTACTTCAATAGCAGCTTCATTCATTGGCAGAATTATACCTTATAACGAATTTGCGAAGATAGATAGCCTGACTGCTGCCATCTGAAGGAGAACGCACGCAGACCTGACTGCAATGGCTGCTTACGAATACATCAGCTTGCGCTCCAGATCAGTAGATCGGGAAATGCGCTTGGCCTCTTCAAGAGAGATAACATCATCCTTGCAGAGCTGAACAAGATGCTGGTCCAGGCTCTGCATGTGATACTCATCCCTTCCCTTTTCAATATGATGCTCGATCTCATCAAGATGGTTATCCCGTATGCATGCCTTGATGGTATTGGTGGCAGACATTATCTCAAGAACCGGTATGAGACCTTCATCATTCTTGCCCCTTACAAGACGTAGTGATATGGTGGCAACAAGGATTTCAGCAAGCCGGTGGCGGACATTCTCCTGCATATCGGAGGGGAAATACCCGACGATCCGGTTGATAGTTGAGGCTGCGTTAAGGGTATGAAGCGTTGAAAAGACAAGATGACCGGTCTCTGCCGCCTTGATGCAGGAGTCGATGGTGTCCAGATCGCGCATCTCTCCCACCATGATTACATCGGGGTTCATGCGCATTGCCGCCCGCACCGCACCGCTGAAGGTGTCGGTATCGATGCCGACCTCCCTCTGAATAATACAGCTCCTGCTTGAGGTAAACAGGAACTCAATGGGGTCCTCAATGGTGATGATATTGTATTGAAAATTGTCATTGATGAATTTGATCATGGAGGCCAGGGTCGTTGATTTACCGTTACCCGTCGGCCCTGTCACCAGGACCAGCCCGTTTGGAGACTGCGATATCCTGCCGAGCACAGGAGGGAGTCTCAGCTCTTCAAACGAGGCGATACTATGCGGAATCGTTCTCATGACAACGCCGATATTGCCGCGCTGGCGGAAGATGCTGACCCTGAACCTTCCGACATTGGCAAGAGTATAGGAGGTATCAAATTCCTTCATATCCTCCGGAAGCTTTCTGTTGTGCTGCTCCATGACGGCGGATGCCACAAACTCGGTGTCTGCGGCTGCAAGATTATTGAGCTTTGACCGTATCAGGTGTCCGCGGGCCCTGAACATCGGCGGGTCGCCTACCTCGAAATGGATATCCGACACCTTCTTGTCAAAAGCAATCTGCAGTATCTGCGCAAATGTTGAACTGTCCATTCTTCATCCCTCACTGAATTCTGCCGGCATGCGACGGCAGATCTGATTTATATTGTCGTCTTTAAAATCTGCCTGCGATAAAGTGCATTTTCCAAAACCGTGCCGGCCTCGATGGCAAGCAGTTCAAAAACATCCGTATATACCGAAGACAGATCTTTCTGCCCGAAATCGGCATAGACCAAAGCCTTGACCTGGCCGCTGACCTTCAGCGGCAGGATAAAGACCGTCGGCTTGAGGGGCTCTCCGATTTTTTGGAAGAGATGGCCATGCAGCACTTCATCGTCAGTTTCACCATAAAAGATCTGACCGGATTCGACGACATCGTCAAAAACGGAGTATTTGCCCAAAGGCACGGCAAGGAACTGATCCAGGTTCTGTTGCGATGTTTTTTCGAGTGCCGGGAGCAGGGCTTTTTTCACAACAAGACCAGGACCTTCAACCGAATACAGGATAGAACGCTCAAATGAAGATGAAATCGCCGCCAAAAGAAAAGAAGAGACCTCATCGGGATCCTCCAGCAGCCGAAGAGCAGCAGTCTTCGCTTTCAGCTCGCTCAGTATTTCTGCGGCTGAAGAACCACTGGGCTCGATGAGAATACATCTCGCTGCATTACGGAAGGATTCGAGAAAGATAATCATATCCCCCACAAAGGTATCTCTGGAAGCAGTACAATCCGGCTTGGGAAATACTGTCCTCACCCCTTCGTTCAGACACTGCAGGGAATACCGGTACGAGCAGGGCAATATGAATTGAATAAATGGAATAAGTGGATGCATCGTTTTTATATGAAGTCTGAGTGCTGTCGTGTCCTTTTCAGACAGCCCGGCACCTGACTCATCAGGGGTGTCAAATACCAGAACCGGCTGAATGCTCATCTTGTGGCATTGATCGATAACACGCTCAATCTCCGCCTTCTGGCTTACCCCAAATATGCTGATACCGTCATTCTTGCAGACCGTCATCAACGCATGCGTAAGCAGCTCATCTCCGCTAAACAGTATTATGGCCATGGCATGACGCTTTTGCCGGCCTGTCTCCTCAAAAAAGGAGCCGCTGTCCATGGCATCTTTCAGAAAGGAAACAAGATCTTCCTGCTCCTGCGCAGGGAAATCGGCCAAAACCCTTTGAATAATCTTTCGATGAATCGTGACCGGATCGAACCCTTCCGAAACAACCTTGACCGGGGTCCTGTTTTCCAGCTGTTCAAGATCGGCAAGGCCGAGGATATCTGCCGTGATCACCTTTCCTTTTGGAGCAGACTCGGAAGAATTAGCAGGAAGCGCCTCTGCATAAAGATCCTCATCAGACAGGACCGCCTTGCCGGACAAGCGGTCTCTCTCCTTCTCATCGTAGACACGCAGGGCGTCCATCAATACCATCTGGGCGTCAAATCTCTGTTCCTGCTCCATTTCACCCGGGTGATAGGTGCATTCAGAGGAAACCGCAATGGCGTCGGCATCAAAGGTAAATCTTCCTTCCTTCCAGCTGATCAGTTCGACCACGGTAATCTCGATCAGTTTCTTGAGCGCACGGAAAGCAGCCTCGTCCTTCAGTCTTCCAATCTGTTTCAGCGTAATTACCAGGGGTTGACGGTTACTGCCTGACTTCTTTTGTGTTTCAAGGGCGAATTTCAGGTCTTCGGTAGTAATATATTTCATGGCCACAAGAACCGAGCCAATGCGAACGCGGCTGCTCAGGTGATTTGCACTGACAATATATCCGTTGCTGAATATGATCCGGCTTTCCCCCTTGCTTCCTTCAACGGAAAGAGTGCCGGACTGTCTTGTCGTGTGAATCAGCTGAATGATGTCCGTGATATGTAACTGTGACAGATCTCCCGTCAGTGCCATACAAGTCTCTCATTCATGTTCATAGAATATCAGATTTATGCTCCTTTAAGAATAGCATATGAGCGATTCAACGGCCAATTCCCGGGACAGGTCTGACCCGGGGCCGGACCGGATACGGCAGCAGGATAAAGCCGCTTGCGCCCAAGCCCTCATATCGTTTCTGCTTAATTTTCAGGTAAAGTAGTAAAAGAGTGTGGTAAAGAAGAGGTCGAAGATAATTACCAGAAAGATGGAGACAACGACTGAAGAGGTTGTACGCCGGCCTACTTCTTCCGCACCGCCCTCAACCTTGAAGCCCTGGTATGCGCCCACAATGGTTATGACAATGCCAAACGCCCAGGCCTTGATCAGACCGGTAAAGACATCCTTTACCAGAAGGGCATTAAGGGTCTGCTGATAGTAGTTATACGCATTGATTTCCAAAACAGAGACCGACAGAAGGAACCCGCCCAGGATACCGATAACATCGGACAGGATGGTCAGTGCCGGGACCATGACCATAAGAGCAAGAAGCTTCGGGCTTACCAGGAACCGCACAGGGTTTATGCCCATCGTAACGAGGGCGTCCACCTCTTCCGCTGCCTTCATCGAGCCAATCTCGGCAGCAAAGGCGGAACCGCTCCTGCCCGAAACAATGATCGCCGTAAGGATTGGGCTCAGTTCCCTCGTAAGAGAGACTCCGACAAGATTGGCAACATAGATCAGGGCGCCGACACGCTTCAGCTGGTACGCTGCCTGGAGGGCAAGGATGATCCCGACAAAAAAGGAGATGACTGCAACGATCGGCACGGAGTTGTACCCCGCCTTGACCATCTCGGAGATTGTGGCCCTGACGCGGACAGGCTTACCCCGAAGCGGTGAGACAAAGGTCCAGTAGAAGGATTTATTGATAATGCGCGAGGCATCAGTGATATCTTTCAGGAGCGTAAAGGCCATTTAGGCTGTCATGGCAATCATGGTATCAGCGGCTGACCGCATCATCCAGATTTCCGCAGATCTCAAAGACCTTGTCGAGCTTTGAAAAACTGAATATATCCATGATGGATTGAGGGAGTTCAGAGAACTGCAGCCTCCCCTTATATGCCTTCACATGCTTGAGGCCTTCGACAAAGGTGGCTATGCCTGAGCTGTCAATATAGGATACGCCCCTGAAATTGACGATAAGACGCGGAGGCTTGTTCTTGATGACGCCGAGCAGTTTGTCCCTCAGAGCCGGCGATGAATGCATATCGACATCACCGCTCAGCGAGATGACCATATTCCCTTTGTAGTCGCCAATATCACAATGCATCGTTCCCCCCTGCCTGCTTCACAAGAAGCAGCCTGTTTCCCTTCACCTTTTTGGCATCGAACTCTACCCGGTCAAATACCCTTCTGATAAAATGCATGCCGAGACCGCCGGGCCTCACGTCATCAAGATCCCTTCCGCGGATCTTTTCGGGGTCAGCCTTTTCCCCGCTGTCTTCAATAATGATAGAGATCTGCTTTTGCGAAGAGCCGTATTTTACAACAATTCTCCTGGACGTGTCTCCATGATAGGCATATTTGATCACATTGGAGCAGGCTTCATCCACAGCAAGCTTGATCTTGCCGGTCAGGTCCTCGTCAAGACCGCAGGACTGGCAGAAGCGGTTGGTCACCTCGCGGATCAGGCTGAGATAGCGCGGATGAGACAGGACATTTATGGTCGCAACAGTCTTCATGTCATGCGCCTCAGTTCTACAATAGTAAGATCATCTGCCCTGTCTGCATCTCCCGTAAAGCTGCCCACAAAATCGACGATACGTTCAGTCAATCGGTCATCCTGCCGGTTGCGGATTGCAAACGCCACGATCTCTTCAAAACCGAGCCGTTTGCCCTCGCTGTTTTTCGCATCGAAAACGCCGTCAGTCACCATGATAAGCCTGTCTCCCGGAGCAAGGGTCAACTGACTGGTCGGATAGTCGATCTCCATAATGCCGACCGGTGGTCCACCTTCAAGGTCCATAACCTTCACCTCAGTTGCGGTTATCCAGAGAAAAGGAGGGTGACCCGCAACAGAGACTTTCACACTCCCTGTCTGCATATCGGCAACAGCGTACATGGCGGTCAGGAACATGCCTCTTGGCGTATCGGACATCTGCCGGTTCAGACTGCTCATAACCACACCGGGGTCATCAACACCATGCATCTGATATCGGAAATCGCTGATCACCTTTGCCATAAAAAGCGCGGCCGAAACACCCTTGCCCGAGATATCACCGATCAAAACGCCGATCTTGCCCGGGACTGGCTCAGCAAAGTCATAGAGATCGCCGCCCACATGCTTGGCGGGAAGGGTAAATCCTGAAACCCTCATTATCCCTTTTTCGTATACAGGCAGCGGGGGCAGGAAGCTCCTCTGAATCGTGGCTGCAAGTTCGAGTTCCTGTTTGAGCCTCTCTTTTTCGAGCGACTCCAGATGGAAAACTGCATTTTCCATCGCAACCGCTATCTGCCTGCAGAGGGCCTGGAATATCTCAAGGTCATAGACAGAAAACGTATCCCTGCCGATGGGATTCAGTATCTCGGCAACACCGATCAGCCCTGATCTGCCTACAAGAGGCACCGCGATCATACTTTTCGTCGTGAACCCTGTCATGGTATCTGCATGATTGGAGTGCCGGTCGTCCTTTGCTGCCTGTCCGACAACAATCGGTTCAAGGGTCTGGGCAACCCAGCCGGCAATGCCTTCTCCAAGCCCGAGGGTTACATGCTTTTTAAGCAGCTCACCGCTCGATTCATCACTGCTGAGCGCAACCTCGAACTCAAGACGCCCGGTCTTTTTATTATAGACAAGGATCGAGCAGGCATCGGCATGCATAACTTCCTTCGCCTTTTCCATCACGAGGCCGATCAATTCATTAAAATCAAGCGTAGAGGAGATGAGAGAGGAGACATCCATAAGCAGCCGCAGGTCTTCGACCTTTTTCTCCAGGCTTTGCAGATGCTCCTCTGCCGCGTTCAAAGGGGGCTTTTCTTCCATAGTTCCTATTGAATACCAGTTCACCTCAGGTTTTCAAGGGAAAAACGTCTCTAACCTGTTGTAAACAGCAACGGAGAGGTTGTAAAATCCCTGTACCACATAGGGGGCATTAATGATAAAGCTGTTCGGATGGGCACTAGACAAGGAAAAAGAACGCAGGGTCGCGATCCTGCAGAAGGTCCACCTCTTCAAAGGGCTGCGCCGGAACCTTCTCATGAAACTTCTGGTGGATCTCGTCGAAAAGGAATATGAAGCAGGCGAGCTTATCTTTTCAGAGGGCGAGATCGGCAAAGCCTTGTATATTATCCTCGAAGGTTCCGTCGCCCTGACCAAGAAAGGCAAGGAAGCGCCCCTTGTCCTGGCAGAGCTGCAGGCAGGCTCCTATTTTGGAGAACTGGCCCTGATCGATCAGATGCCCAGATTTGCGACGGCCTCTGCACAGGAAAAGACAATCCTGCTTATCATGTATAAGTCGTATTTCGATGATCTCATCAAGGGGAGCGCGGCTATCTCATCGCGCGTACTGCTGAACCTCGTTGAGCTCCTCTCTGTTTATGTGAGAAAGAACCATGATGCAAGAACCTGACAGGGAATTGCTGAAAGAGATACAGAAAGCACATCATCAGATGCCGCGATGGGTAATTGTCCTGCTTCTTTCAGGGCTGGTTATCGTCACGGCATACTTTACGGCAACCCTCCTCATATTGCTGCTCATATCCGGCATTGTCGCCTATCTGCTCAGTTCGATCATCAAGCGGATCGAATACCTCGGCATAAAAAGAGCCGTGGCAGTCGCAGCGGTTTATGTCACGGCAGGCCTTCTGCTCATAGGCGTTGACATTCTGATTGTTCCCTGCCTCCAGCAGGAAACAAGGAACATTACCGAAAAACTGCCTGAGATCACGCAGCAGGCAGAGGGCGCATTCAGAGATCTGAGAGACTATCCCGTTGCCGGGGAGGTGATCGACAAGATCATCGGCGGCATAGCACAGCCAGGCCATATGATCTCAAAGATGCTGAACATGTCCGACCTGTTCAGTCAGGCTGCTTCGGTAGCCTTTGCCATGATCCTCATTCCCTTCTTTGTTTTTTTTCTGCTCAAGGACTGGCCCGAGGTGCGTAACAGAATCATGCGCTGGATCCCCTCTCCCTATGTGGAGACATCGATTGCAGCCTTTTCAGAGATAGATATACTTGCCGGCAGTTACCTCAGAGGACTTGCCATAGAGTGTTCGTCCGTAGGGGCAATGGCCTCTGTCGGTCTTGCCCTGCTCGGCGTTGACTACCCCGTGACCTTAGGCATTGTGACTGCTGCGGCAAATGTCATCCCCTACATCGGTCCGATCATTTCCTGCGTGATCGCCTGTCTCATTGCCTTTATCCAGTTCAAAAGCATAGGTATAGTAATCAACGTGGCGCTGCTTTACACCGGAATCAAGCTCCTTGACGACTTTCTGGTCCAGCCGCTGACCATAGGCAGAAGCGTAAAGCTGCACCCCATGCTCCTTGTCATCACGATCATTGCAGGGCAGAAGCTCTTCGGTATTATGGGCATGGTCCTGGCAGTTCCGGCAGTCACCATTGCCCAGAAAGTCGTGGTCATATTCCTCGAACACGGAAGAAACAGGACAGGGCGTTCCGAGGCACTGAAGCATTCACATGAAATAATCGTTTAATATAGCAGATGCATCTATTCAGGGATATACAGAATAAGTTTGACGAACTCCGTCAACAATTTATCATAGCACTTGGCCTGGTAATCCTTGTAGCCTCATTTGGGACTGCAGGGTATATGCTGATCGAAGGCTGGAACTTTATCGATTCTCTGTACATGACGGTCATAACCCTCGCCAGCGTGGGGTTCAAGGAGATCCATGACCTTTCCCTTTTCGGCAGGCTTTTTACGATCGTCCTTATCATTGGCGGGGTCGGCACCGTGGCCTATGCGATCAGTGCAGGGGCGAAGATTATCCTCGAAGGGGAATTACAGGAAGTATACGGGAGGCGAAGATTGGAAAAGAAGATTAAGGAGCTGAAGAACCATTACATTGTCTGCGGATACGGCAGGATGGGAAAGATCATCTGCCGGGAGCTTCGTGAAAAGAATATCAAGTTCGTGATCGTCGAAAAACAGCCTGATATTCACAAAGACAGTGATGACCTTCTGATCTTTCCCGGTGATGCCACAAAAGATGAGGTATTGAAGGAACTCGGTATAGAAAAGGCAAAGGGCCTTGTTTCCGTGCTCCCGACTGATGCGGAGAACCTCTTTGTCGTTCTGAGCGCAAGGGGTCTCAACCCGGACCTTTTCATTGTCGCCAGGGCCGGAGAGGAAGGCTCCGAAAAGAAGCTTGTGCGGGCCGGTGCGGACAAGGTGGTATCGCCCTATCATATCGGCGGCCTCAGGATCGCCCATACGGTACTCAAACCTGCGGTAGTAGACTTTATTGAATTTGCAACAAAAAGCGGCAACATCGACCTCCAGATGGAGGAAGTATATATTAATGAGACCTCAGAACTTATCGGGAAATCACTTGACGAATGCGGCATCGGAAGGGAGCTTGGGATTATTATCGTAGCTATCAAGAAGCCCAACGGCGAGATGAAGTTCAACCCAACGTTCAAAAGTGCGATAAAAACAGGCGACACGCTCATCGCCCTTGGCGAGAGTTCAAAACTCAAGAATCTTGAAGTGATGGCATCATAGGTTCATCACACCGTAAAACGGAGGACACAATGAAAAAAGCGATATTTCTGATTTTGATCACGCTCATGTTGTCAGGGCTGTCAGGCTGCGGGTACAACACCATGCAGGCCAATGAAGAGGCGGTCAAGGCGGCCTGGGGAGATGTAGAGGCATCATACCAGCGGAGGAACGATCTTATACCGAACCTCGTGGAAGTGGTGAAAGGTTACGCAAAACATGAGAAGGATACACTTCAGGCAGTAACCGAGGCGCGTGCAAAGGTCGGGACTATTCAGGCATCCAAAGATATTCTCAACGACCCCAAGGCCCTGTCACAGTTTCAGGCGGCTCAAGGCGCCATGTCCAGTGCACTCTCGCGCTTAATGGTCGTTGTTGAAAAGTATCCGGACCTGAAGGCGAACCAGAACTTCATGGATCTTCAGCACCAGTTGGAAGGAACAGAAAACAGGATCAATGTTGCCCGCACCCGTTTCAACAAGTCTGTGGAGACCTTTAATGTCTCGATCAGGATATTCCCCAACAGTCTCACAAACTCCATGCTTCTGCACCTGAAACCGCGGGAGGCCTTCAAGGCCGAGGCAGGGGCTGAAAAGGCGCCAAAAGTGGAGTTTAGCAAATAGCAAGAGAGTACAAAAAAATGATGGCTTTATTCCTTAACACCTCCCGTCCTCCCCTTACATTAAGGGGAGGTGGAGGTGGAGTTACCCGCCAAAGGGCAATAATGTGCACTATCGGCTTTACGCTGATAATGTTAGCGCTTGTCATTATTATAGCTCCATCTGCCCATGCCCTTGAAGTCCCGAAGCTGCTGGGACGCGTCAATGACTACGCAGGCATGCTCTCCCCTCAGACTAAGAGCACCCTTGAACAGCAGCTTAAGACAGTTGAGCAGTCTGACTCTACTCAGATCGTTATCGTCACAATCCCTTCTCTGCAGGGAGAGGTGCTGGAACAGTTCAGTATCAAAGTGGCGGAGAAATGGAAGATCGGGCAGAAGGGAAAGGACAATGGCGTCATCCTCCTTGTATCGAAAAACGACAGGAAGATGCGCATCGAGGTCGGCAGAGGGCTCGAAGAAAAGATAACAGACCTGAGGGCCGGCAGGATCATCGATGAGGTGATAAAACCTAGGTTCAAGGCAGGCGATTATGACGGGGGCATCACAGAGGGTATCGCCTCGATCATAGCTGCGTCCAGGGGTGAGTTCAGGGCAGTTCCTCCACCTCAACCTCAGCAGAAACCTCCCGTGCCAGGATCATTTTCAACCATAACTGGTATCCCATGGGGATTTTATGTCCTGGTAATTGTAATATACATCGGCATATTCTTCTTCGGAAAGATATCGGAAATTCTCGGCTCAGGCCTCGGTGCTTTCTTCACACCTCTGGCTGCCGGAATGCTTTCCCTCAATCCATTGGCGAATTTGACCAAGCTCCTGTTTGCGATTCTCGGGCTTGGCATAGGTTATGGCCTCTCGGTAATGGGAACTTCAAAACTCAGAATAGCTCAAGAATACCTGTCCTCTAGATTGATCAGGGAGTCTGGCTCGGGCTCAGGCAGCAGCGGCGACAGCAGTAGCGGCAGCAGCGGAGGTGATTCTGGCGGAGGTGGCGGAGATTTTGGCGGCGGTGGGGCGTCAGGGAGTTGGTAATGAGGGGAAAAATGAAAATATCTTTAATTGTCACAAGCTTTTTGGCCGCTGCACTTCTGTGCCTCGGCCCATATGCCCATGCCCTTGAGGTCCCCAAACTGACCGGGTATATAAATGACTATGGCAGTATGATCTCGCCCCAGGCAAAGGCAACACTTGAACAGGAACTGCGCGCGTTCGAGCAGTCAGACTCAACCCAGATCGTAATCGTCACCATTCCTTCTCTGCAGGGAGAAGTGCTGGAACAGTTCAGTCTCAAGATTGCAGAGGCATGGAAGATCGGCCAGAAGGGAAAGGACAATGGCATCATTTTCCTTGTTTCAAAGGAAGACAGAAAATTACGCATTGAGGTTGGCCGGGGGCTTGAAGGCAAGCTCACAGACCTTATGGCAGGAAGAATCATAGACCTTGTAGTAAAGCCTCGCTTCAAAAGAGGCGACTTTGACGGCGGCTTTCTTACCGGCGTCCATTCCCTGATCGATGCAACAAGGGGCGAGTTCAAGGCAGAACCAGGAGCAACAAAGCGCTCGTCAAAAAAATCAGGGGCTCTTCCTCAACTAGTCACTTTTATCATCTTCGGGGCTATTGCACTTCTTGTTTTGGGAAATTTTTCCCGCCCTCTTTCAGGAGCAGCAGGCGCAGTCGGACTACCGGCGTTAGTCGCAATGCTCCTGACGCCAATAGGGCTGATAGCTGCGTTGATTCTCGCGATCATAGGTCTTCTTATAGGACTGATACTGCCCTCCCTTTTTTCTACAGGGGGCCGTGGTGGTGGGTTTGGCGGCGGATTTTATGGAGGAGGCTTTGGCGGCGGTGGGGGCTTTGGCAGCAGCAGCGGAGGTGATTTTGGTGGTGGTGGCGGCGGTGACTTTGGCGGCGGCGGGAGTTCGGGAGATTGGTGATCTTTACCGGGAGGGTGTGATGAAAATAAAGTCGGAGGCATTTTTTTCAGAGGAAGAGAAAAAGAAGATCGAGGAGACTGTGCAGAGTGTCGAATGCTGCACCATCGGCGAGGTGGCGGTCATGGTCGTTAACAGCAGCGATGAATACCGCGAGGCAACCGTGCTCGGCAGTGTGCTTCTCGGCTCCGGTATCAGCCTGCTTGTATCAGAAGCCTTCCTCCATGCATCGCTCAACTATTTCATCCTCCTCAGTTTTCTCTTCTTCCCTCTCATCTGGGCGCTGTTGAAGTATCTGCCCGTATTAAAGACATCCTTTGTCGGCAGACTCAGACTGGAGGAGGCCGTACGAGAACGGGCATTGAGGGCCTTTTACGAAAAAGGTCTGTACAAAACAAAGGCGAACACAGGCGTACTCTTCTTTATTTCTCTGCTGGAGCACAAAGTATGGGTGCTGGCAGATAAAGGTATTTACGAAAAGATCGATCAGCAGACACTTAATACCTATGCGTTGACGGTTTCCCGTGGCATAAAAGAAGGCAGAGCCTGCGATGCTTTGTGTCAGGCTATCAATGAAGCAGGCAAGATACTCGCTCAGCATTTTCCGCTCACAGCCGGAGATACAAACGAGCTGCCAGATCAAGTTATAACAGAGTAATGATTACACAGAACAGGCAAATCACGGTCAGCTCTGCAGCTAATCCGTCTCGTCACGCAGTCCAAGGCAGTCACGTTCGCAGCGTTGAATGATTTCGAGCATCTCATCCTGAGTAAGGTTATCGATCATGATCTTGCCGTCGTCATCGCGTTTCACATCAGTTATGCCCGGGAAAAACTTCTCGATGCTTTTCATCTCAAGTGTCCGCCTTTTGACCGTTTCAAGAAGCCTTCGGTTCTCCTCCTCCAGGTCAGAGCGTTCAAATGCAGACCGTATTGCAAAAATCAGCTGGAGATCATCCCAAGGTTTGGTAAAGAAACGGTAGATCTCTCCCTCGTTGATCGCCTTCATCGCGGCTTCAATGCTTGCCTGGCCGGTGAGCATAAACCGGATAGTATGAGGATAGAGCCTTTTCGCCTCTGACAGGAATTCCGCGCCAGACATCCCTGGCATCTTCTCGTCTGAAATGATAACCTGAACAGGTTCTTTTGCCAACAACTCAAGCCCTGCCAATCCGCTGATGGCAGAGAATACCTCAAACTCCTCATTTATAAAGGCCCTCTTGAGGGAAGAGATCACGTTTGCCTCATCATCCACTATGAGCAGCTTATGCGCCATATATGCCCCCTTATGGTTTCTTATCATTTGACAGCACCGACTCTGTATTAATGAAGCTCAACCGCTAAGATCATTTTGGCTTCCCGCTTACGCCTTTTACGTAAATACCCGTTTTGGACGGGTCCATGCGATAGTATCTCTGAAGTGCATCGATGATCTTCTGGTTCATTACCACACCGCGGGCAAGGATCAGCAGTCCGGTGCCGCTACGTACGTCCCGCGTAAGCACCATGCCGATGGAGAGTTTTGAAGGATGAATTTCGAGTTCTTCGGAGTGCGCAGCGCCTTGCTTTTCGAGCTCTCCAATCCGCTGTCTAATGATCGGGGCAAGATACTGATAGACCTGTCTGTCATATCGCGTATCCAGATAAAACTCAACATGGTTCATGGCCTTCTGATAATCCTCTGCAGCGATGAAGCCGCTGTTCGCCATCCGGTCAACTGCATCCGCGACTGAGATGATCCGGCTCCCGAGGGGAATTGAAGAACGCTTCAGTCCTTCCGGATAACCTGTCCCGTCCACGCACTCATGGTGGTGACGGATCAGGAGACCGATATCGTGAAAACCCTCAATCGCCTCGACCGCAACCTGCCCACGCACAGGGTGGCGCCGGTACTCAGCAAACTCGATCTCGTTCATCTCTTCTTCCTGCTTCTGGAGAACGACATCGGGGACACCGATCTTGCCGATATCATGCAGCAGTGAAGCTACAAGCACATTGCTCACTTCTTCGCCTGAGAGCTGCATTGATACGGCAATCTGGCGGGCAAGCGATGCCACATTTCTCGAATGGTTTGATACCGACTTCTCACGCATCTCGATCAGTCCCGAGAATGCCTCGATCGACTTCCGGAAGTTCTTTTCGAGTTTCAGGTTCAGCGCCTCAAGGTCCCTGTTCTTGTTCTGGATATCAAGGGTCTGCTCCTGCACCATTACCTCAAGTTGTGTATTCCAGCGCTTCAGTTCATCGTTCTGTTTGGCCGTGAGGTCTGTGAGATACTTGTTCTCCTGCTTCAGACGATAGGTCTCGGCAGCGTCCCTGATCAGCAGGACAAGATCAGCGTCATTCCACGGCTTCGTAATATACCGGTATGCACCTCCCTGGTTAATCGCATTGATTGCGGCATTCACGTCGGCATATCCGGTAAGAACGAGCCTTATGGCCTCCGGCTGAATCTCTCTGGCCAATCCGAGAAATTCAGACCCGCTCATCTCAGGCATACGCTGGTCTGATACGATAACCGCAAAACCATGCTCTTTCATCACCGCAAGCGCCTCTCTTCCCGACAAGGCTGTATAGAACTCATACGGCTCATCAAGAAAAAGACGCTTCAAGGCACGCAGCACATTCTCCTCATCATCGACAAAAAGTATCTTCGGCTTCTCATTACGAAGTGCCTTGTTCGGTTCATCTTCCATAGTTCATGCCTTTCACGCTCTCCACGAATATAATCAGTATCTCCGGATTACCATACAAACAGAATGGTTCCGTTCATGCACAATCTTCCGCAGCCACAAAGATTACGATCACACCTCTTTCTGCAACATCCGTTCCGATCATTCTCATCCTGTCGCCGTTTTGGATATGATATTCCGCAGCGCGGCCGCTGCTCTTCACCGTATCGATAAACTGCAGAATATCCTGAGGGAGGACACTTCTGGCATCGCTGCCGATTATCCCCGTATTCTCCTTGCGGAACGGAGGACATGACGTATTACACATCACAACCATGTCCGTGTTATCGACACCCAAAATGCCGACCGGCATCGCATCGAGAAGAGACTGATGGACAGCCAGCGACTTGCTTCTGAATTCCAGACTCCTCCTCTGTTCCTCAAAGAGCTGCTGGAGCTGCTCGTTCAGCCCGAGAAGTTCTGTATTCTTCTTCGTTAATTCCGCAGAGAGTTCGCTATTTTGTTTGAGCAGGAAGTATCGCTCTATCGAATTGGAAATGGTAATTTTCAACTCATCATCATTCCATGGTTTTGGAATAAATTTATAGATATGACCCTCATTAATCGCAGCGACAATTGAAGAAGCATCAGCGTATCCTGACAGTACAATCCTGACCGTATCGGGCCATCGTTTATACACCTCTCGGAGAAACTCCACACCGTTCATGGAAGGCATACGGTAGTCGGATATGACGAGCTGAACATGCTCCCTTTCAAGAATACTGATGCCCTCTGGCGCAGACAACGCAGTGAAAATCAGGTAATCGTTATCGAGGAAAAGACGTTTGAGCGCATTGAGCACATTCGGTTCGTCATCAACGCAGAGTATCCTTATCTCTTCTTCCATCCTTATCCCTCCACTACAGGTATGCTGACCACAAAGGTGGTCCCTTTGCCGACTTCACTCTCCACTTTGATTTCTCCTTTGTGCTTCTTTACAATATCGTACGTTATGCTTAGTCCCAGCCCTGTTCCCTTGCCCACTTCCTTGGTCGTAAAAAACGGCTCAAAAATACGGTTCAGCATGTCTGCCGGTATCCCGCTTCCGGTGTCAGCTATCGATACGTTGATATACCCGTCTTCTTCCCATGTCCTTATCCGTATCTCTCCCTGTTTTTCTATCGCATGCGCAGCATTAACCAGTATGTTCATGAAGACCTGGTTCATCTGCCCGGGATTGCATTTTGTCTGCGGTATAGATCCATATTCTTTCACTACGGTAGCCTTGTACTTCAGCTCGTTCCAGACGATATTGATGGTGCTCTCAATGCCGGCAGTAATGTCAGCCATCATCAGCTCTGCCTCATCTACCCGCGAAAAATTTTTCAGGTCCCGCACAATTTTTGAGATCCTATTGGCCCCCTCCAATGATTCTGATACCAGACTCCTTATGTCATCCGTGATAAAGTCCACCTTCAGGGTCTTCTTTCGCGCCTCCAGATCTTTCATTACGGTTTCCCTGTCCCTGATGACACACACTTCCCGCGTATCGTCCCCGCCTATCAAAGGAAGGCTGAGGGGGGTTGCAAGTTCTCTAACCGCCTCTCCCTGAACTCGTATAAACTCAGTCAGCCTGTCCACATATTTCTGAAAGGACCCCAGGTTGCTCATGATAAAGCCGGTCGGATTATTTATCTCATGCGCAACTCCTGCAGCAAGCTGCCCAATTGATGCCATCTTCTCCTGCTGGGTGATCTGGGACTGGGCGATCTTCAGCTCATTATAGGCCCGCTCTAGTTCAGCGTGCTGCAGTTCGAGTATATGCATCATGTTATTAAAACTTTCACCGATCTGATAGATAGGATCGGCCGTAGCAAATTTATAGGTAGGGCATTCGGCGCAGTTATCAAACTTATCGGTAAATTCACCCTGGACCCTGCCTCCGCAGAATGTGCCGGCAATCTGCCAGCAGCGCTCTGCAACAGTGCCATGGCACGGACAGTCAGCTTTTCTGCAGTTCATAACCTCATGGCATTTCTTGAGATGAGGATTTGCAAAACGAACGCTAAAATCCTTTTTTAGGGTCACCTGCTGGATCAGCGTTGAAATCTCGTCCAGTGCATTCTGCAGTTTCACCCTGTTTTCTTCAATCTGCGTGTTCGTGATTTCGAGGGCAGCGGTAATATTCTTCATCTCGGTTGTATCGTGAACAGTCACGATACTGCCCTCAAGATTTTCTGCGTCCATGAAGGGATGAGAGTTAAGCTGAAACCAGCGGCCGCTCGTTTCATGGAACAGTTCAGCGCTGCCCTGATACGTGGCATGGCGTGAAAAACCCATCTCGTCAAGCACAGAATCCAGATCTTTCAGGAGTACGCTTTCATAGGTTTTCCGGGAAAACTCCATAAAAACCCTATTGCACCGTTTGATCAGGCCACTACTATCGACAATGACAATCATGTCGCCAGTTGCATCGAAAGAGCTTTCCCATTCCTTTTTTATCGACTCGACTTTCCTGAAGAGTTCGTTCAGCTCCTCGTGTTTCAGCTGAAGCTCTTCTTTCTGCCTCTGCATCTGGCGCTCCCGGATATTCCTCTCGGTAACGTCCCTGATAATACCCTCGATGCCTGCAAAGTTTCCCTGCTCGTCCTCTATGATACGACTTGTTGCCTCCAGATCGATCAAGGTTCCATCGGCCTTCTTAGCAGGAATAGGATATGTCTTAACGATCCCTTCTCTCCTGATCGTTTCAACCATACGTGCCCGGTCTTCGGGGTTTCGCCAATAGTCTGCAGCCTTTCCTCCAAGAATTTCAGAGATGGATCGATAGCCCAGTATATCGGCGCCGGCCTGGTTCATCATGGTAAAAGTCCCAGCTTTGTCTGTTCGGAAGACCATGTCCTGACTGCTGTCAATGAAGCTCTTGAACTGCTCCTCGGTCCTTCTCATTTCCCTGAGTGCCCTGTTCTCTGAAAAGAGTAACGCATAATGGCCCAGCAAGAGCAGGTTTTTAACCCGCAGGACCAGCTCGTGAGGATCAACAGGCTTACCAAGAAAATCATTCGCACCAGACTGCAGGCAGTCTGCTTTAACATTCCCTTCAGTCATTCCGGTCATCATCATGACCGGAATATGCTGGGTCAGCGGATTGCCCTTGAGCATACTGCAGATTTTTATGCCGTTAATGTCCGGCAGAAAGACATCCAGAAGTATAACATCAGGAAGTTCGACTGTGGCCATGGTGAGGCCATCAGATCCGGTAGATGCGGTCAGCACTTCGTAGCCTCTGCTTTTTATGATTCCCGTCAGATAGCCGAGGTTCTGGAGCTCGTCATCTATCACCAGTATCCTGGCTTTATCTTCAATAGAATTTGCCACTCTTCCTCCGATTAAAATCTTATCACAACATACCCAGTTCAGGAATGTATTTAGCCATTTATTCTATTTTCGGAGGTTGCTATTGACTGATTACGAGGCAATCAGCAGTATTTCTTTCGACATTGCTTCTTTTTATCGAACCTATACCTGAAAACAGGTTCGTGTGATTATGCGTCCAGGGCATCTCTCACTGCCCTGAGCAGTTCGTGGGGAGAAATAGGCTTTTTCAGAAGCGGAACTGACACATCCTTAAAACCTCTGTCTGAAAGAATATCGGCAGTGTACCCGCTCATAAGAATCACCTTTGTTTCAGGTGACTGTTCTTTAATGAGCCCGAGCGCATCATGTCCGCTCATGTCTGGCATAATAACATCAAGCAGCATCAAGGCAATATCCTGAGACTGTTTCTTGAATATTTCGATCACTTCAATGCCATTAACAGCCTCGATAACCCGGTAGCCCTGATGCTCCAGAACGACTTTGACAAGCCGTCTGCCTGACTCATCATCTTCGCCGACAAGAATCAGTTCTCCCCTGCCCTTTGCAACAAAATTTCTAATCTCTTTCTCTTCACCAGCAGATTCTGCCGGCACCGCAAGAGGAAGATACACACTGAATGTCGTACCCTGGCCAGGGCTGCTTTGACACTCCAGAAATCCATTATGCTGGGTAACGATTCCATAGATGATCGACAGTCCAAGGCCCGTGCCTTTCCCTACAGCTTTGGTGGTGAAAAATGGCTCAAATATCCGTTCCTGTGTCTCTGCCTCCATCCCCATTCCGGTATCGGTCAGAAGCATCGCCGCATATTTGCCGGGATTGCCAAATCCCTTGAGCGCAATGAATTGTTCATCCATCTTAACGATTTCTGTTTTGAGGGAGAGCGAACCTCCCTTTGGCATGGCATCACGGGCATTGGTGGCAAGGTTCACCACGATCTGTTCGACCTGTCCGGAATCACAGATAATTACCATATTGTCCTGAGATAATTCGATATTCATTCTTATGTCCTCACCGATAATACGGTGAAGCATGGCTGTAATGCTGCGAATAATGTCATTGAGATTTGCAGGTTTCAGTTCAAGATGCTGCTTGCGGCTGAAGGCTAACAGGCCGCGGGTCAGGTATGCCGCCCGGTTTGCCGCACTGGTGATTTCGGAAAGAAACTGCTTTGCTTTTCCGGTCATGGCGGGCATCGTTTCCAGGAGGCCGCCGTAACCGATGATCACGTTCAGGATATTATTAAAATCATGCGCAATGCCGCCGGCAAGAGTTCCAACAGCCTCCATCTTCTGGGATTGAAGCAGCTGCTCACGGAGATGTTCCTTCTCCTGATTAAGCCGTTCATGCTCGGATTCGGCCTTTTTCCTCTCGGTGATGTCCCTGACAATATGGATCAACCCGATAAGCGTACCGCTGCTGTCAAGACGGGGAATCGCCCGGATCTCAACGAACATATTAAGGTGCGGCTCAAACATCTCAAACAATGCCGGTTCCGCGCTCTGAAGACATCCGCAGCTCGGGCATCCATAGGGAGCGTAATCGGTCCCATGATAATAGGAAAAGCATTTCCGGTCGTGCATCTTCTCAAGGAGCGGCAGTCCAAGGATTCTTTCCGCTGCCTTATTGGCCAAAATAATATTGTAGTCCTTGTCATGGACGGTAACCATGTCCGTGATGCTGTTAAACGTATGTTCCCAATCCTGCTGACTCCGGTAAAGCGTTTCTTCAAGCCTTTTCCTCTCGGTTATGTCATGGAGGAGACACTGCATCGACTGCACCTTGCCCTCGACCAAATTGACTGAAGCGCTGCCCTCAACATCGATCACCCTGCCGTCACTGGCTAAAAACTGGCTTTCGAAATGCTCAACAGATGTCCCTAAACTCAGGCGGCTGAAAACGCCCGAACATTTCGACTGACAGTTCGGATGAATGATCTCAAATATCGTCTTGTCCGAGAGATCCTCCATCGTATATCCCATGGTCCGAAGCCAGGCAGGATTTGCATAGATAAAACGTCCATCCGGCGTAATGCTATGGATCATATCAAAGGCGTTCTCGACAACGCTGCGGTATCTCTCTTCGCTCTCCCTGATAGCCTCCTCCGAACGCTTATGATCTGTTATGTCCTGCAGCGTCTCTATGGCAGCAATAATGGCTCCTCTGCCATCGCGAATCGGGGCTGCATCAAAGACAAGATAGCAGTCGTCGCCGTTCAGATGATACCATCCCTCTGCATGAAGTCCATCCGGAGCATGCAAAGATTGAGAGACAGAAGAATACAAAGGAGCAAGGTCTGCCGGAAGGCCTTCAAGAACGATATCCGCCAGGACAGGCCGTGCGTGATCATAAAATGGTTTCCACTGCTTCATGGTTCCAACCATTTCTGCCGCAGGTATCATTGTCAATTCCTCGCATGCCCGGTTCCATATCAGCACCCGGTGCTCTGCATTAAGCACAAATGTGGCAACAGCTGAATTCTGCAGCAAGCTCTCCGTAAACAGCTTCTGCTGTTTGACAATATCCTCGACAGACTTGCGCTCGGTGATATCCCTGATCACGCTCAGGACCATCTTTTGACCGGCATAATCGATTACAATCGCATTTATCTCAACCGGAATGACTCTGCCATCTTTTGCAATATGTGCTGACTCAAATACGGCCTTGCCGGACTCAGTTATCAGTGCCATCCGCTGAGGCACTTGTGCTGCGAATTCCGGAGTGTCAAACTTGGTGACAGATTTTCCGAGCATTTCCTCCCGGCAATATCCAAGGCGCTCATAGGCGGTCCTGTTTACATCCATCAATGTTCCATTCATATCGACGATGAACAGTGAATCATTGGCCGATTCGAAGAAATACCGGAACTTTTCTTCGCTCTTCCTGAGCGCATTTTCGAACTGCTTATGCTCCGTAATATCTTTAAGGATATGCACGGTTCCCTGCAATTGCCCGGCTTTGTCAACAATAGGGTCTGCGGACACCTCAAACCATAGATCACCACTCCTGAGTACGGAACTCTCCCGCTTCAAGGTCTCTCTGCAGATGACAGTCGGACAGGCCTCCCTGTGGCCGCCAAGGCAGATGCAGAGCTCTTTGCATGCATGCCCGATGATCTCCGAAAAGGACTTTTGGGTAAGCACTGCCATTGCCGAATTGCACCGCATAATTCTGCCTTCTGCGTCCAGAAGCGCCACAGCCTCTTTCATGGCATCAAACGTACTACGCCATTCATCATTGGCATTCTGAATTTCCAGCAATGTCTGATCCGGGTCTTTCATGGTATTTCCCCATACAGGCTTTCTCATCATTTTCGGCTCCAGCGCCGGACGGAATTAATAAGCCGGTCTGATTCTAGATAACAGCTTTGCTGACAGCACAAAGCCCGCTGCCGCCTCCCGCTTCACTGATATGCTTCCTGCTTTAGCGTAACAGGAGGAGCAACTGCTTTCCTATCAGGGTAAACCCCTATAGAGCTTCGGCAGCAGAAATAAAGGAATGTGAGCAGGCCTTATTCCGGCTGAACAATACCTGACCTGATGGCATAGCGGACAAGGCTGGCGAGGTCTCGTATGTTAAGCCGGTCCATGATCTGGGAGCGATAGGTCTCTATGGTCTTTATGCTCAGGTTGAGCTTTGCGGCTATTTCTTTGGTGGTATGGCCCTCTGCTATGAGCTGCAGGATTTCCCTCTGACGCGGCGTAAGTGTTTCAAAATGTTTTTCATCTTTTCCTGTTTTTTTCCATGCAGTTTCGATTCTCTCAGGATAATGCTGCGCGAAGTGGTCTGCCACTGTGGTACAAAGATAGATCTTTCCCTTGCAGACAGTCTGTATTGCTCCTTCTAGCTCAGAGATTTTGGCATCCTTCAGAATATATCCCAGGGCACCTGACCTGAGGGCCTGAAGTACATATTCATCATCAGCATGCATGGAAAGGATGATAATGCGTGTGCCAGGACATTCCTTCACTGCACGGGCAGTCACCTCAAGCCCGTTTATGCCCGGCATGGATATATCGACAAACGCGATATCCGGCAGCAGTTCACGGATAAGCCGCAGGGCCTCATGGCCGTCAGCAGCTTCTGCAATGACTTCAACTCCTTCGATCTTCTGAATGAGGGCCCGGAAGCCGGCCCGTACAAGCGCATGATCGTCGGCAAGAAGAATGCGCATCTTTTGCTTACACCGGCGGAAGCGGGAAGTATGCGGAGACCGTTGTCCCCCTTCCCGGCTCCGATTCTATGGACAATCTGCCTCCGGCCAAAACAGCACGTTCGTGCATACCCAAAAGGCCGAAGCTCTGCCCTTTCACCGACCGGTCAAAGGAGGGTTGCAGGTCAAACCCGAGTCCGTTATCCTGCACCGACAGTTCGACCGCATCATCACTGCGCCTCAGACGTATGGTAATCTTTTTTGGCTGAGCATACCTTACCGCATTGCTCAGCGCTTCCTGGGCTATGCGGAAGCAGGCTGTTTCCAGTTCAGCAGGAAGGCGGTCAGTATGAGCATCTGAAACCAGCTCTGAAGAGATGCCGGCAGGCCGGGCTGTCCGATCAAGCAGCCATCCCAGGGCAGCAGCAAGTCCCAGGTCATCCAGAAGCGACGGCCTGAGATTAAGGGAGAGATTTCTCACTCTCTGTATGGCGTGGTCTACACTGACGATGCTCTGCTGCAGCATCCGGGCAGACTCTCTTTCATCAGGCGACAGTTCAAGAGACTGAAGGCTGAGCTTAACGGCAGTAAGGGCCTGGCCGATATCATCATGCAGCTCGCGAGCAATATGCCTGCGCTCAAGTTCAAATTTTTCGAGCAGACCATGGGAAAGGGTCTGCAGTTTATGTTCTGCCTCCCGGCGCTGCAGGATTTCCTGCTCAAGCTCGCGAATTTTTTCATCGAGCTTGCTCGCAACAACCTTGCCGTAGAGCCGCAGATTCTCGTCCGCCACCTTCTCCTCATACTGCCCTTCGTCTACTGACTTCTTCACCCGGAATTTAGTATGGATCTCATGCCAGAGCTGCCACGGCTGCATCGGCTTCAGCAGATAGGCGTCAGCTCCAAGAGAGAGGGCCAGATCAGCATCCTGTTCACCAATATAGTTGCCGGAATAAAAGAGAAACGGGATATCCTTAGTGCCTGCATTGCGCTTTATCTCCATGAGCATCTGAAAGCCGTCCATGGTGGGCATAAGCGAATCAGAGATGATCATATCAAAACTGTCAGCCAGCGCTCTTTCGATACCTTCCCTGCCATCAGCAGCCTCTGTCACCACGCAGTCGTGGCTCTGCAGCAGATGCCTGAGATAGGTGCGTGACTCTTCATGATCATCAACGATAAGAATGTTCATTGGATAGTCACACAAGGAACGCAGACCAGAAGAAAAAGGAAAAATCGCAAACGCGGGGCAGGCCGAATCTCCACAAACCGTTTTGCAGATGTTATCACCATCTCATTTTGTACCGTAGGCGGACATAAAAGCAATCATCGCAGCGGCGGATAAGAGAGGCCGGAGGCTTATCTGCCCCCGGCCCGGTCAGGCAGAACTATTTGCCGCCGGCAACAAGCTTCAGTTTTTCCTCGATAGCTGAGGGCGCACCGGAGATCTTCATGAATGTCCCCATGGTAAGGTCAGGGAAGTCGAGCGCAATGCGGAACTTGCCATGCAGCATGTACACCTTTCCGCCAGAGACCACCATTTCGTAGGGAAGATGCGCAGTATGTTTCGGTTCGCTGATATCGATGACCGGCATGATCGTTCTGTCCGCGCCTTCGCCTTCTGTTATACCAAGGCCAAAGACCGTTTCCTTCTTGTCAGCAAGGTCCACCCGATAGACCTTTGAAGAGCCGCCTTTACGGGCAGCGAGGTTCGCCTCCACTGCCTTGAGCGCCTCCTCCTGTGAATTATGAGAAGCAAGCAGAACCTGGTCCTCAAAGTATGGCATCATCACCATGTAATGATAAGAACGAAGCTTTGCCGCGCTCAACCCTTTTTTAGACCCGAAAGCAGATTTCTTGCCAAGCGCTTTTTCCAAAGAGACGGCTACGTCAGCAAGCGAGTCCTTCATCTGATACGCCTGGGCAAAATAAAGCGGGTTCGTATAGGAGACCTCGATATCGCCGCCCTTCTCGGTCAGAGCGACACGGGAGATTGCACCATAAGCGCCAAATTCTGATTTGGCCGCGTTCTTTCGTAGTGAGTCACTGGTCACCACGATGACATGAGCGCCTTTATAGGGTGAATATTCACCGACGGTCTGAAAGCCCTGCTGGAGAAGGCTGGACTTCACCTCATCCTTCTTCTTCTCAAGAGTACCCGATCCTGATGATGCGAGCACGTAGGGCTTCAGCATCTCATCTGCACAGGCAATACCAAAAAACATGACCATTCCCACAACAGATGCCAGAATCATTGCAACAGTCTTTTTATTCATGATTACCTTCCTTTTCTTGCCAGTTACAGGCAACTAACGCAGATTTTCGATCTCGCTCAGCTGAAATACTTCTTGATCTCGCCCTCGATCATGCTGTACGGCACGACAAACGGCTTGTCCTTAATCGTAATGTGTATCTCGCTCCCCGAAACGGCGAAATATTCTCCCTTGATCGGGCCCATGACAGAGTTGCCCTGAAAAACCCCTTTTTCAGCGTCACCGACAAACGTGCCGCCGCTGCCGGTTATCGCAGATTCGACCCTTGCAAGCACTGAAGAAATGTCATTATTGATTGCCACGGCAAATTTATGTGCCATTGTCTCCCTCCATATTTATAGTATACCATGCAATCTGAAAGAGCCTTGCTTTGACCTGCGGCTGAAAACTGATAAACTGGAAGAAATACGAGCATTCTCCCCGGGAGGTTGGGCATGACGCGAAAGATAAAGAAGATCTGGAAGAGCAGGCCTACGATCGAAGGCGCAGGGGTGCACCTGAAGCGTGCATTTGGATACTCCCAGGTCCCTCAACTCGACCCATTTCTGCTTCTCGACAATTTCCATTCAGACATCCCTGGCCAGTATCTTGCGGGCTTTCCGTGGCACCCTCACCGCGGCATCGAGACGATCACCTATGTTCTGCATGGCCGGGTCGAACATGGAGACAGTATGGGAAACAGAGGCATGATTTCTCCGGGAGACGTGCAGTGGATGACCGCTGGAAGCGGTATCGTCCATCAGGAAATGCCGAAGGGCGGCAAGGATGACCTCCTCTGGGGCTTCCAGCTCTGGGCAAACCTTCCGGCAAAAGAAAAGATGATGGACCCGCGTTACCGCGAGGTGAAAAGGAGTGAGATACCCGAGATAACGCTGGCCTCAGGTACAGCGGTCAAGGTTATCTGCGGAACAGTGGGCAGCGTCACTGGCCCGGTAAGGGACATTGTGACCGACCCGGAATACCTGGATGTTTCTGTCCCCGCCAACACGACCTTCACCCATCGCGTATCATCAGGGCATACGGTCTTAGCCTATATTGCAGAAGGGAGCGCCTATTTTGACGAGGAGCGCAACGCCTTTTCCCGTGAGGTGATAGGCAGCAACTATTTCGATTACAAGCGCGGCTGCAAAGGCGTGCCTGAAGACCTGATCCTCTTTGAACACAAGGGGGATCAGATTACCGTCACGACAGAAGGCTCAGCAGTTCGCTTTCTCCTGATCTCAGGCAGGCCGATAGGTGAACCGATCGCCTGGTATGGCCCAATTGTGATGAATACGCAGGAGGAACTTCAGATAGCCTTTGAAGAATACGAAAAAGGAACGTTTATTAAACACCGGTGAGACTGATAAACAGGAAGAAGTTACGAATTCACTTCGAAGATAAACTCTATTTCAACCGGTGAATTCATCGGCAGAATATGCACGCCGACCGCAGCGCGGGCATGCAATCCTGCTTCCCCGAATACCTCGCGCAGAAGATCAGATGCGCCGTTGATAACCTTGGGTTGATCAGTAAAATCCTGAGCTGAGGCAACAAAACCGGTCACCTTGACGCATCTCTTCAGGGAATCAAGACTGCCGCTTGCCGCTTTCAGGACAGCGATGGCATTGATCGCAGCCCTGCGCGCAGCCTGTACCGCTTCATCGAGAGAAACCGTTTCACCAACCCTGCCGGAATAAAGAAGCTTCCCCCTTTCAAGCGGCAGCATGCCGCTGAGATAGATCAGATTTCCTGTCCTTACAAAGGGAACATATGAGCCAAGCGGCTGCGGCAGATCAGGAAGGTCGATGCCAAGACCCTTAAGTCTTTCTTCCGGTGACATCCTAATACTTGGCATCCGCAAACCCAACCCAGCCGTCTGCCTCGATAAGTGCCCTGTCGAACTCAGCGATCTGATAGGATATCGTTTTATTACCCTTGCCCGAGCTGACCGTTAACGTGTTATGCTGGAAATCAAAAGTGATCTCGGCGCTGCTGTCATTGTGTTTAAAGAGCGCATCTATCGTCTCTTCGGACAGTTCAATAGCCAGCATGCCGCAGTTGAACATATTCTGCCTGAATATTCTGGCAAAGCTTGAGGCAATCACAACATTAATGTCGTTGACCTCAAATACCCAGGGAGCATGCTCACGCGATGAACCGCATCCGAAATTCCCCCGCGTCACAATAACCCCGGCCTCAAGGGTCTGGCGGGACTGAGGATCAAATCCCTCAAGCTTCAGGTCCTCCAGCATATGAGGTTTTAATGCCTCCTTCGATATCTCGGTAAGGTACTTTGCCGGTATGATCTCGTCGGTATTAATGTCAGACCTGTCTAAGAAGAGGACCTTGCCTCCGAATCGTTTCATTTCAATCGCTCCTTCGAAAATTTCCTTGGATCAGCGACCCTGCCTTCAAGCGCCGTCACTGCTGCCACTGCCGGGCTCATGAGATGCACCATACCGCCCTTGCCCATTCTGCCGTTAAAATTACGGTTCGTTGTCGATGCACAGACCTCGCCCGGTGCAAGCACACCGCTGCTCATGCCCAGGCATGCGCCACAGGTGGGATTCGTGACGCAGAACCCTGCGTCCATGAATATCCTGATATAACCCAGTTTATCAGCATCCCTGAAGACCTTGGGTGTGGCCGGAGATACAATTCCCCTGATTGTCGGGGCGATAGTCTTTCCCTTAAGATACTGAGCTGCAATGCGCAGGTCCTCAAGCCTGCCGTTTGTGCAGGAACCGATATAAACCTGATCTACCTGCGTGCCCGCAACTTCCGAGACATTTTTCACTTCATCCGGCTTAAACCCGACCGTCACCTGCGGCTCCAGTCCGCTCACATCAAGATCGATGACCTTTTCATATCTGCAGCCCTTGTCAGACCACCATTTTTTGAAATCAGCAACTGCAGCTTTTTTGTCAGCGTATTCAGTCGAAATAAAGGGCCAGAGGTAATCAACGGTCACCTTGTCCGGCATGCAGATGCCTGACGTGCCTCCTGCCTCGATCGCCATATTGCAGAGCGTCATCCTGCTCTCCATGGACATCTTCTTTACCACACTGCCCTGGAACTCTATCACACAGTCCGTCGCACCTTTAACCGTAAGTTCCTTAATGATCCTCAAAATGACGTCCTTTGCATAGACCGCCTCGGGCAGGGTACCGTTCACATTGACCCTGATTGTCTTCGGCTCACGGAACGCGCAAACGCCTTTCAGGATGCCGACCTCCAGGTCCGTAGTTCCGACACCTGCTGCAAATGCCCCGAAGGCACCGTGCGTGCAGGTATGTGAATCTCCCATAATGACCGTATACCCAGGACGGATAAAGCCCTTTTCAGGGAATATCGCATGGCATACGCCATTGCTGCCGATATCGAAAAAATCCCTGATCTTCTGCCTTCGGGTCCAGTCTCTCAGGATCTTGCCCTGCAGCGCAGTCTTGGTGTCTTTGGCCGGTGTGACATGATCAATAACGACCTTTATCTTGTCAGGATTAAAGACCCTGTCCATTCCCCGCGCCACGAGATCGTTGATCGCAATCGGCGTCGTGATCTCGTGACACATCACCACGTCGATATCGAGGACCTTTGTTCCCGGAAATGGTTCATCCCTCAAATGGGATCTGAATATCTTTTCTGCCAATGTCTGTGCCATCGTAGTTCCTTTCAAAAACTGCGCAAATAGTTCCGACTGATGCTTTCTAAAATATCATATTGTGCGCACTTTTATAAAGAAGCCTCACCGTCATGCCTGAGTCCAAAAGGCATGTAAAATATGCTAAACTTTTTCCTATGAACACTCCTGATGCCGGGTCTCAGCCGCCAAGCGTCACACGAATATTTCTTGTTTTCCTCAAGATCGGCACCTTTGCCTTTGGCGGTGTGTACTCCATGCTCTCCTTTTTTGAAAGAGAACTTGTTGCAAAGCGCCAATGGCTGACACACGACGATTATATTGAGAGCATCGCGATCGGCCAGATGACACCGGGAGCACCTATCGTCAATACCGGTATCTGCATCGGATACCGGCTACAAAAAATGAGGGGGGCACTGGCATCTACCGCGGGGCAGATCTTTACCGGCACGGTCGTAGCAATCCTTCTTGCGGTCTTTTATATGAAGATAAAGGAACATCCCCTGCTCAGGCCGGTCATGAAAGGTATTGGAGCTGCAGTCGTTGGTCTGCTCCTTTCGATCATTTTCACCATGTCCGGGAAGACCATCAAAGATTATAAAACGCTGCTCATTGCAGTTGCAGCATTCTTCCTGCTGGCGCTGTTCAAACTCAGTCCCATCATGATCATCCTGACGGCAGGTGCGGCCGGATATCTCATCTTCAGGAACAAACCTGCATGAGCCTGCTCACCTTCTGCTGGATTCTTTTTTATATCAGCTCCCTGACTATTGGCGGAGGATATGCCATGCTCCCTCTTCTGCAGCGTGAATTCGTGGACAAGCACCACTGGCTCACCAACCAGGAGTTTCTCGACGCAATTGCGATAGGGCAGCTATCTCCCGGCCCTCTTACCGTTATGAACGCATTTATCGGATTCAAGCTTCATGGTGTCGCAGGCTCCCTTTTGGCAGTCATATGTTCCTATCTGCCGAGTCTGGTAATCGTTACGCTTGCCGTCAAATACTATTACGCGTACAAAAACTCTGCGTTCATCGCTTCAAGCTTTACCGGTGTAAAAAGTGCTGTTATCGGACTGCTTGCCGCAGTTGCTCTTTCCCTGGGAGCTACCTCTCTGGTTGATCCCGAAACCTTTGCAATAGCGCTCTGCAGCTTTGCGCTTATTACGTTTACTAAGATCGACCCGTCTTTTATTATCCTCGGCGCCGGCCTTATCGGCGCATTCATATTTTGATCAGGAGAAAATACCATGCTCATAGGGATCATTTCAGACACCCACGATAATATGCCGGTAATCCACAGGGCCGTAGAGATCTTGAACAAACGGAACGTGGCACACGTAATCCATGCAGGGGATTTCTGTTCTCCATTCACCTTCATGGCATTAAAGCACCTGCAATGCGATTTTACCGGCATTTACGGCAACAACGACGGCGAACGCGTGCTGCTTCAGAAGCTGTCAAACGGCAGAATCTTCACGCAGCCCTACATTTTTGAACTGGCGGGGAAAAAGATCGTGATCATGCATGAACAGCATGTGGTGGATGCGCTTGCGGTCAGTGCTCAGTTCGACCTTATCGCCTACGGCCATACGCATACCTCTGATATTCGGAAACAGGGGAACACCCTCATCGCAAACCCGGGAGAATTGAGCGGATGGCTCTACGGCAAATCCACGATGGCGATAGCAGATCTTTCTTCGCTTTCAGCAGAACTGATCGAACTTTAACAGCCCAAACTTCTCAGATTTCGAAGACCTCTCCTGACTTTGGTACATGCGTCGGGCAGGCAAATCTTGCCCCAATGGCATCGCGGAACGCCAGTGATGACTGCTCTTCACCGTGCACGATAAATATCTCTGGTCTGTTCCTGAACTGAGCTATCCAGTCCAGAAGTTCGCGCTGGTCTGCATGTGCCGAGAACCCGCCAAGCGTATGGATACCTGCACGGACAACGATATTTTCTCCAAGCACCTCGACGACCTTTGCGCCGTCTACGATCTGCCGGCCAAGAGTCCCTTCGGCCTGATATCCGACAAACACGATGCTGCTCTCTCTCCGCCAGAGGTTATGTTTCAGGTGATGCCTCACCCTTCCTCCTTCGCACATACCAGAGCTCGAAATGATAATCGCCTCTTTTTTGATCTTATTCAGGGCCATGGACTCCTCCGGCTTTTTTGTAAAATGGAGCCTCAGGGCGTCTCTGCTTTCAAGCGTAAAAAGTTGTTTTGCCTCTTCGTCAAAATATTCGGGATGTGCGGCATAGACTTTCGTAATGCGTTCACCCAAAGGACTGTCGATATACACGTTAATCCTGAAAAGCCTGTCCTGCTTGACCAGTCTGTTCAGAATGAAGAGCAGATCCTGCGTCCTGCCGAGGGCAAAGGACGGGATGATCACATTGCCACCCTTCCTGAACGTGGTCCTGATCACATTCACCAGTTCATCGACCGAAGCATCCATGTCCTTATGGTTGCGGTTGCCGTAGGTGGATTCTATCGTAAGATAGTCCGTCTCTTCGACAAAGACCGGATCATTTACAATAGGATTGTCCTTCCTGCCGATATCCCCCGAAAAAGAGATCTTTTTTTCCCTGCCGTCTTCCTCATACCAAAGCTCAAGGGTTGAGGAGCCCAGGATATGGCCGGCGTTTACAAAACGATAGCGAACTCCTTCACGGAGCTGCTCTATCCTGTTATACTGTTTTCGCTGTATGAGTGGCAGCACCATATCCACATCCCGGGACAGATAAAGCGGCTCCTTAAGCGCATGCCCTGTTCTCATCGCCTTTCGATTGTGCCACTCGGTATCGTATTCCTGTATATGAGCAGAGTCTCTCAGAATCAGCTCGGCAATATCTGCCGTTGCCGATGTGGCAAGGATCTTTCCCCTGAAGCCCTCCTTTACCAGCCTTGGCACAAGGCCAATATGGTCAAGATGGGAATGGGTCAGGAAGAGGCAGTCAATCTCAGAAGGGTCAAACGGGAATGGACGGCGGTTCACCGCCTCAGCGTCATGGCCCTGGTACATGCCGCACTCAATCAGTATCTTGTAATTCTTTCCCTGCAGCAGGTAGCATGAGCCTGTCACCGTCCGAACGCCGCCTAAAAAAACAAGTTTCATTCTATCACCCCGTCAGTTCATCTTTCAAACGCAGTGTTCCCGTCGCTTTAGAGCGCAGGCACCCTTTCTCCGCAATATTTTATCAGAACGTGGCCTGCAATGACTTCTCTTGCAATCAAAACCCTGCTTCTTTATAATGAGAGAGCAAAATGGGGGACGAAACAAAATATTGTTTATGCTGCGGGGACCAGGTGCCTTTCAATACCTTCAAAAGAAATGAAAGGCTTGAAGTAACGTGCGCCTATTGCGGCTTCACACTCGATATTCAAAACCTCTGGGAGGCAAAAAAACAGGAGGCAGCGCAGAAACAGCCAGCACCTGCTGAAAGCTACGCGCTGGTAACCGATGATTCTCATTCCACCCGCAAAATCATCGAAGACCTGCTTCGTGCCCGAAAGTTCTCTACCCAGGTCATGGCATTCCAGAACGGTCTTGAACTTATATCCGCATATTCGAAGCTCATCAGCGAAAAGAAGATAATTGATATCGCGATCATTGACCTCAACATGCCGATCATGGATGGTCTCACCGCAGCCCGTCTTATGCGGTCCCTTGAATCGCAAAACGATATAAAGAAAACGCCGATTATGTTCTTTTCGGCTGAAAAGGCTGACGAAAATCTGAGAAGGCAGATGCAAAATCTGGATCCTGCCAATTACGTAAACAAAGGCTCTGAGCCAGATCCTGACAAACTGATATCAAGAGTAGAATCCCTCATCAGCTATCTTATGGAAAAGTATAAACAGAAGAAGTAGCTGCTCTCCCGTTTCTTGACGTTCATCCGCACAAATCATTATAATCCTTAAATATTTTCGAAAGAGGTCATTATGGACGATACAAATGAACTGATAGAGCAGCGCATCAAAAAAGTTGGAGAACTCAAAGAGCTCGGCATAAAACCCTATGGCGGCTCCTATGAAGCAAATGACCATGCTGCTGAGCTGAGGGCACTGTACGGCGCTACGCCAAAGGAAAATCTGGAAACGGAAAAGATCTCCTGTTCCCTGGCAGGCAGGATAGTAGCCATGAGGGATTTCGGCAAGGCTGCATTTGGACATATCCAGGATGCAACCGGCAGACTTCAGATCTATTTCAAGAAAGATCTGCTGGGCGAACAGTATAAACTTCTCCGGAAACTTGATATCGGTGACATTATCGGCATCAGGGGGTCCCTCTTCAGAACAAGAACGGACGAACTTACCGTTGAGGTTGAGTCATACACCCTGCTCACAAAATCGATCAGACCTCTTCCGGAAAAATGGCATGGTCTCAAGGATATCGAAATACGGTACAGGCAGCGCTACATTGACCTTATCGTAAATCCCGAAGTAAGGGAGAACTTTGCAAAACGGGGCAAGATTATCAAAGGCGTGAGGGATTTTCTGGAATCAAAGGGTTTTATTGAAGTTGAGACTCCCATGATGCACCAGATACCGGGCGGCGCAACAGCGCGCCCCTTTAAAACACATCACAATGCGCTGGACATTGATCTTTATCTCAGAATCGCTCCGGAACTGTATCTGAAGAGACTGCTGGTCGGCGGATATGAACGCGTCTACGAACTGAACAAGAACTTCAGAAACGAAGGAATCTCAACACGGCACAACCCAGAGTTCTCAATGCTCGAATTCTACATTGCCTATAAGGATTACCATTTTCTCATGTCACTGACCGAGGAGCTCTTTGCTGAAGTTGCGATGAAGGCCGTCGGCTCACTCCAGATTCCTTATGGTGACCAGATGATAGACCTCACCCCACCCTGGCCGCGTATACCAATGCTTGAAGCACTTGAAAAGGCGGGAGTTCCAACCGAAGTTTTCAATGATCAGGAGAAGGCGAAACAGTGGGGAAGAGCTCATAAGATAGATATTCCAAACGGCTCTTCCATGGGCAAGATTCTCGATGAAATTTTCAAGGAGATGGTCGAGCCGGGACTGCTTCAGCCGACCTTTATTATTGATCACCCGGTTGAGCTTTCGCCTCTGGCTAAAAGGAAGACCGATAATCCGGGGCTGGTGGAACGTTTCGAGCTCCTCATCTGCGGCCGGGAGATTGCCAATGCCTTTTCTGAACTGAACGACCCCTTTGACCAGCGCGACCGCTTCGAAACACAGGTTGCTGCCAAACAGGCAGGCGATGATGAGGCGCATGAGATGGATGAGGACTTCATCAGGGCTCTCGAATACGGCATGCCGCCTGCTGCAGGTGAAGGCATAGGCATTGACAGACTCGTCATGCTCCTTACGAACTCGGCGTCGATCCGTGACGTAATCCTTTTCCCCCAGCTCAAGCCCGAACAATAAGTCCTGAGGATGAAACTCCCCTATCAGATATTTATCGCCTTCAGATATCTCAAATCAAAGAAAAAGCACAAAGGGGTATCGGTAAATACGGCCATCTCTATCGGGGGCGTTGCCGTTGGTGTTATGGCGCTCCTCGTGGTACTTTCCGTCATGTCGGGCTTTCACCAGGATCTTCAGAAAAAGATATTGGGGGCAAATGCCCATATCATTATCCGGGACTACAAGGGCGCGATGACTGACACGCTCCAGATAACGGAAAAACTCGCCTCCAACAAGGAGGTCCTTTCCCATGCTCCCTTTGTGATCGGCCAGGTCATGGTCTCGTTTAACAACAGGGCTCACGGAGTCTTCATCCGCGGCATTGAACCGGAGGTGGAAGCAAAGACAACCGAGATCCTTTCACATATCAGGGAAGGTGATTTCAGAAGACTCGCTGAAGATGAGAAGATTCCCGGTATCCTTATAGGCAGTGAACTTGCGTCTAACCTCGGCGTTCTCCTTAATGACATGATCAATGTGGTCTCTCCTGTTGGCGAGATCGGACCGATGGGTATGCTGCCGAAGGTGAAACAGTTCCGGGTCGTGGGCATATTCGAAATCGGCATGTTCGAATATGACGCAAACCTGGTGCTGACAGCCATGAAGCCGGCACAGGATTTTTTTGGATTTAAAGACAGCATTTCCGGAATCGAACTGAGACTCAAAGATATTTATCGGGCGCCTGAGGTGAAGAAGCAACTCCAGGAGACTCTCGGTATGCGCTATCTCGTACTCGACTGGATGCAGATGAACAAGAACCTGTTCTCTGCACTGAAACTTGAGAAATTTGCGATGTTTGTAATCCTCGTATTGATCATTCTTGTTGCATCATTCAACATCATCAGCAACCTGATCATGAACGTCATGGAAAAAAGCCGGGAAATCGCGATATTAAAGGCTATCGGGGCAACCAATACGAGTATCATGACTATCTTTATGCTCCAGGGGCTTTTCATCGGGCTTATCGGAACCTCCAGCGGCATGACCGGAGGATATCTGCTCGGTCTTGTCCTAAACAAATACCAGCTCATCAGGCTGCCTGCTGACGTCTATTATCTAAGCCATTTGCCGGTAAATATGAGTCTTTTTGACTTTGTTACCGTCTCGCTCTCTGCGATCATTATCAGCTTCGCCGCCACACT
The DNA here is from genome assembly GCA_016235245.1 of Nitrospirota bacterium. NCBI lineage: Bacteria > Pseudomonadati > Nitrospirota > Nitrospirota bacterium. The sequence goes on from JACRLO010000034.1 coordinate 43,444, forward strand.
TTATCCTGCATGGCAGGCTGCAAAGCTGAATCCTGTGGAACCGTTGCGCTATGAGTGAACTCATAGCAGCCGTTGATATCCAGAAGTCTTTCAGGACTGAGGCAGGGGAACTGCAGGTGCTGAAAGATATCAACCTTTCGATCAATGAAGGTGAAATGGTCAGCATTACCGGAGCGTCGGGAGCAGGTAAAAGCACGCTCATGCATATTCTCGGAGGCCTGGACAGACCGACCGCCGGCAAGATCCTCTTCAGAGGCACCGACGTCTTTTCGATGGAAGAGTCGGCCCTCGCTCTGTTCAGAAACAGGAGTATCGGTTTTGTCTTTCAGTTCCACCACCTGCTTCCGGAATTCAATGCACTTGAAAACACTATGCTGCCGGGCCTGATCGGCAAAAAACCCTATGCAGATGTGCAGAAAAAGGCGCAGGACCTGCTGGGCGATCTCGGCCTGTCCAGGAGACTGCACCACCGTCCCGGTGAGCTTTCTGGCGGTGAACAGCAGCGTGTTGCTGTGGCACGCGCACTCATGCAGGACTCAGGTCTTGTACTCGCTGACGAACCTACCGGCAATCTCGACACCTCAACAGGCGAAAGTCTTTTTGAGCTTTTCCTCGATCTCAACAAAAAAAAGAATATTACTTTTATTATCGTCACTCACAATATGAACCTCTCTGATCGCTGCCACAGGATCCTCCGCATGGCAGACGGCATGCTCGTCTGAACTGATTGACTCAATTACTCCTTTCTGTTTAACTAAATATGCAACAATAATTTTTATCAAGGTTCAGGCATAAACATAGCCCGGGAGCAGGATGATGACGAAATTCAGATTACTTATTTTTACACTTATACTCTGCGGTGCCTTCACCGTTCCGTCCTATGCCGCAGAAGTAAAGGCGGTTACGGTAAAGAAAGACGATAAATGCCCTGTCTGCGGCATGTTTGTCGCAAAGTACACGCACTGGCTCGCAGAGGTCGTCTTTAAAGATGGGACCTATGCGGTATTTGACGGCCCCAAAGACATGTTCAAGTATTATCTGAACCTGCAGAAATATGCATCCTCAAAGAGATCAGATGACATCACGGGGATCTATGTTACCGAGTATTATTCAACAAAGCTTCAGGATGCCAGAAAACTGTTTTATGTTATCGGCAGTGACGTGTACGGCCCTATGGGAGATGAGCTGGTTCCTCTTTCTACAGAGGCGGACGCCCGGGAGTTTATGAGAGATCATAAAGGCACCAGAATAGTGAAGTTTCAGGAAGTAACGATCGAGCTTCTGCACTGATACCATGAGGCCTCATACAATCTTTGCTTTCTTCCTGTTTCTCCTCATGCTGACCGGCTGCGGCAGGCAACCCGCCCTGTATAAGGATGCCCCGGCAAGAGACGGCAGTATTGTCATACCGCTTAGTGATGTCAGTGATGGAAAGGCGCATTTTTACACGTACCGGAAGACCGGCAAGCATATAAACTTCTTTGTCAGAGCTGATGGAAAAGGGACTGTTTCTTCATACTATGATGCCTGCTTCACCTGCTACAAGAAGAAAAAAGGATACCGTCAGGAGGGCATTGACCTGATCTGCAACGAATGCAGCATGAAGTTCGGACTTGCAGAAGAGAAATGGGATGAAAAAGACGGGTGCAATCCCATCCACCTCAAGAGCACTATTGTGGCCAACAACCTCGTGATTGATACTGCCGTGATCGAAAAAGGAGCAAAACTGTTCTGATCTTCATACCCCGGCAAGGATGCCGCGGGTCATCCGCAGCTGCCGTGATGCCATGCCTGCAAGCTCCAGATTGTGCGTTATAAAAATAAAGGTCATCATCTTTTCCCTGTTCAGCTTCTTGAATAGTTCAACAATATCAGCCTCTGTCTCTTCATCCAGATCGCCTGTGGGTTCATCAGCAAGGATGACGGGAGGATCGTACATCAGTGCCCGGGCAATAGCAACACGGCGCTGCTGACCTCCTGAGAGCTGTGACGGATAGGCATCTGCCTTCTCCCCAATACCAACAAGATCAAGGTATTCCTCTGCCCTTTTAACCGCATGCACATCCTTCCGTTGACTGAAGAGGCCCGGCAGAAGAACATTTTCCGTTGAGGTAAGCATGGGGAGAAGACTGGCGAATTGAAACATGAACCCGATATTCATATTTCTGTATGCAGAGAGATCGTCATCATTAAGGCTGCAGATGTCCTTGCCCTCAAAGAGCACCTTTCCTGATGTAGGCTTCATGATACCGCCGATTATCGATATAAGCGTAGTCTTTCCTGACCCCGAATGACCGACAATCGACACAAACTCACCCTTCTCAATGTGCAGCGATACCTTGCTGACTGCAGTGATCTCCTGATTGCCCACCGGATAGATCTTCGTCAGCTCTGAAACTTCAATCTGGGCCACAAGCTAATCCTTTTTTATCGCCATGAGAGGTTCCATCTTTTTTATCTTCCAGATGGGCGCAAGCGCTCCGGCAATACATATTGAATTTCCGATGAGAAAACCTATACACGCAATAAGTATGCGATTCAGGACCGTAAGATGCATCGGAAGGCTCTTCATAATCGAAAAACTCTTTGCAAGAACTATTGAAAGCGTCGTCCCGCCGAAAATACCGATGAGACTGCCGATGCTGCCGACGATAATAACCTCGGCAAGAAATACCGTAACGATATGCGACTCCCGTGCGCCAACCGCCCGCATGATCCCCACCTCACGGGCACGCTCATTCGCAATGGCAGAAAATATGGCCCAGGTCAGAAATCCCGACAATAAGGCAATAAGTATCATGGTGAAGATGAATATCTGATTAATGTCCCGGAGTGTGGTAATAATGCTCTTGCCGATATCTTTCCGCGCCATAGTGTCAAGCTCCACAAAGGCATCCTCGATCTCACCGGCAACCTTATAGGGATCAAGTCCTTTTCTTACCTTTATGAAAACAATAGAGACCTGACCCGGCTTCAGATCTGTCTGCCCCTTTACCATGATATCCTCAAGGTTCTCGTCATTGATGAACAGCGCATTGTCAAGACCGGTGCCTGTCTTGTCAAGGACACCGACCATCTTAAAGATATTACCGAAAAGGACCTTGTCAACATCAACAAGCCCTACTCTGATATTGAACGCAGACTCGTTGCCAACGAGGGCCTCGCCCTTCTGCAGCTTCCTGTTGAATTTTTCGCTCAGCCAGGGCTTTACAACGAAATCAGTCTCCTGATTAAAGGCAACCACAACGGTTTCAGGCACATCGCAGCATTTACCCTGCATGGTAGTAAGATATGTCTGATAGGTCATCTGATCAATGCCTTTTATCGTCTTCAGCTTATCGATCTCGGCCTTGTCCATGTAAAAGGACTTTGCCTTGTTCTCAAGCAGCACATCCTCGGCTGCTCCCCGGGAGCCCGCAGGAACGACCAGAATATCAGCGCCAAGCCGCTCCGAAGCCAGCTTGATGCTCGAAGACACCCTGCTGACAAAAGAAAGGGCGAAGACCAGAGCAGAGACAAGGATTGCAATAGCCGCAATTAGAATTACCGTACGTACCGGTTTTCTCTTGAGATTGCGCAGGGCAAAAGTAGAAATAGTAAATTCGGTCTGCATAAGGTAAGTATTATAGCGGATTTAAAGATATTCTATCTATGCGGCCGAAGCCGCATAGATAGAATTAAGAGAGAAGATAGATTCTATTTCTTGAAGTTCGCGTCTATACCGCAGAGAACAGCACTCTTGTCGCCAAGGCCCATGCCCTTATGGCAGGCCTGGCAGGTAGAAGCTGACTTACCAACAATCTTCTTGGCATCTACATCATAGAGCTGGAGAGTACCGTCTGTGATGGTCTTGCCGGGAAGCGGCTTGCCATCAACATCACAACCCTCTGTGGAGGTCCTGAGCGTAAGGAGTGCATACTTGCCGTCCAGAGTAGGTATTGCATCATGATTCTGCCCTGCAGTGGACATCTTCTCATCAACCATCTTCAGATTGCTGCCGTCAAGAAGCCAGAACCTGTCAGCTGCTGATTGGAAAATTAACTTGTCATCCTTGCTGAAATACATTCTGAATGTGATGGTCTTTCCTGGCTCGCCTTTATGGGTTGCCTTTGCAAGAACCTTCCATTCACCCTTTTCCATTGCAGGCAGATCAACAAGAATGGAATCAACTGCGCCGTTGGCCTTGCCGTCATCACCCTTCATCGTTATGGATATAAGGAACTTCTTCATATCGTTTGAGTTTGTTCCATGGACAAAGACATAGGAACCTGACTTGTAACCAAGACCGTCAACGAACATTCTCTTCTTGTGCTCCATGGTCTTCTTGTCGAATACATCTACATAGCCTTCATTACCCATGAAAATCGGAAGATAGCTGGCCTTTGACTGGCCTGATGCACAATACAGGGGGGGCTTTTCGCCAGGGGATCTCTTGTCAGGATCCATCGCAACATCCTTGAGAACCTTTCCGGTCTTCAGATCAGTCTTTCCGACGTGCTGCTTCTTGTTGGCATCAAGCACATAAGTCGACCAGAACATGATGTTCGAATCTTCAGAGTCGATTCTTGCATCGTGGGTCGGGTGTGAGGTCTTGTCACCGATTACAACTCTGTCAAGATTAGCCACCTTGATCGGATCGTCTGCATTGTTCGGGTCGATTGTAACATCAGCCTTTGCGAAATGTCCGCCCATGCCTGCTACGTAAACTGTTGCCGAGTATGTCTTCTTCGCTGCTGTCGCAACAGATACCTTGGTATCGACTGTCGTAAAGGCAAGATAGCCGCCCACTACCACTGTAAGAACTAAAGCCACAAGCAATACTTTCTTCATAGTTTCTCCCCGTTATATTTGGTTTATACAGCTGTGCAACTCCAGAGAACATACATCATTTGCACCGTTTGTTCATTGCTCGCTTCCGGGATCACCACCTTTCGCCTAAGCATTTATGAGATGTATAATAATCTCATGCTGTCTTACCTTAGCATCTCATTCATAGAGTTATCAACTTGAATTTCTAACTTTAGAAGACCTATGTCATTGATTTATCATGAAAAACAAACAATTTCACATGATCATGAAGAATTGTGAAAAGTAACGGCAGCTTGCTGCCAGGAAAGTCTTTAATAGGATATGACAGAATCGAAATGGACAAGCTCGCGGGCAATGGCATCCGTGTCCATCACTTCAAAAGAATTGTCAGGGCGGTTGGAGACAATGCGCATGCCAAGGTCATTCAACACCTCGAGGGTTGCGGCAATACCCTGCTCCTTACAGTCCAGTAAGCAGTCCATCAGATAGACATGGACCTCATCATCTTCGAGCGACAGGCCTATTGCCATACGCAGGGCCTCTGCATGCCTGTCTCTGACTACCACACCTATTTTTTTTGCCATATTTGAGATATCAGGGAAGTATTTTACGCTGAAGCGGATTCAGCCCATAGAAAGCCGCTGCTATAAAAAACCGCTGCCATACCGATCTATTGACGGTAAAATAAACGGCGATTGCCCTTCTCTGCCTGGAACTGAACAAAAGCTTTTGCGAATTTACCATTTCGCACAGTACCTCCCGGCCTTGTCGAGATCACTTCAGAGCCTTCAAAATTCTGAAGCAGGTCAATCATCTTGTCAAGCGACTCCTGGTGCAACAGTTCGATGGCATCACGGTCGGGGATAGACGTGACCAGCCTGCGATCAATAAAATCACCAATCTTCTGCTGATTCATAAAGGAAAAGAAGACCATGCCCTTGAAGATTCTTTTATTGGTCTTAAAAGAAAAGAGAAAGCGCTCAAGCGAGTTTTCAAGGAAGAGATCATTGCGCACTTGTGTTTTTCTGTCGATAAGCATTGCCTGGAACCAGTATTTCTTGTCAATAATACTGTCTGCCTTCATCTCAAGGAGCGTATGACCGATATTCTTCTTGTCTGCAGTGTAGGAATTGTGGGCAACCGTATCAGATGCAAGGTGGCAAAGATAACCGTAGACAAACGCCTTCTGCTGCGATGTCTTAGCCGCCTTGAGAAGATCAAATCCAACTTCCCAGCTGTGAGAGCTCTTGCCCTCAGGCAGATATTTCTTGCCGATGATGATATCTGCCATGATGTTTCCGTAAAGAAAATCTTTTCGGTATCTCCTCATAAGCTCAAGAACGCCTGCAGGGATAAGGGCGCTGAGAGAGAAAAGCTCATTCCCGAGATAGATATGCGTCAAAGGCCCCCAGGCATAGCTGAGGCTCGGAACAAGAAGAAAGGATATAATCCAGAAAAGCTTGGATATTTTCATTGCCACCTCTCGATCAGATTCAACATAAGCCGCACCCCGATGCCTGAAGCGCCCTTCGGTATATAGGGCCGGTCCTTTTCTACCCACGCAGTCCCAGCGATATCAATATGAACCCAGGGCGACTGACCTGCAAATTCATGGAGAAAATACGCAGAGGCCATAAGTGAGCCTATCCTGTTGCCAATATTTCTTATATCAGCGATATCACTCTTGAGATAGTCCCTGTACTCGTCAAAGAGCGGAAGCTCCCATACCCGCTCATAGGTTTCCTCACCAGCCTTTCTGAGGGCGTCAAGAAGAGATCTATCATTGCCCATCATTGCCGCAACCTCGCCGCCAAAGGCGATAGCACAGGCGCCGGTAAGGGTGGCGATATCGATGATGGCCCTCGGCTTGAAACGCCTGGCATATTCGATAGCGTCAGCGACTGCCAGCCTGCCCTCAGCGTCAGTGTTTGCAATCTCAATAGTCTTGCCGCTGACAGACCGGACAACATCACCCGGCTTTACCGCGGAACCCCCAGGCAAATTCTCCGTGGCAGGAAGCAGGCCGATGAGATGCACAGGCAGTTTCAGCTCTGCGGCAGCCTTCATTGTGCCCAGAACTGCAGCACCTCCGGCCATATCATATTTCATCTTTTCCATGCCGTCAGAAGGCTTGAGTGACAAACCTCCGCTATCAAACGTAATCGACTTGCCTACGAGGACTATGGGCGGCTTTGCACTTCCCCGGTATTCTGCCACGATGAATTTCGGCAGCTCCTTTGATCCGCGCGATACCGCCAGAAATGCTCCCATGCCGATCTTTTGAATATCCTTTTTTTCAAGGACCCGGACAGAAATAAGCTTCTGCTTAAGGGAACAGGCAGCACCTGCGAGGTCATTCGGCGTCATATCATTGGCCGGAGCATTGACAAGGTCTTTTGCAAAGGCAACAGCAGACGCGATCACCTCTTTTTTCCTGATGCCGAGAGAAAGTTCCTTTGAAGGCTTTGTGATCAGCACAAGTGAAGATATCGTCTTTGCGTGATCCTCATTTTTGTACTTTTTATACGTATAAAGGCCCAGAAGCGCTCCCTCGATAAAATGGACAGGAGACTGCTTCAGTTGATCCAGGACCAGGGTCGAGAGAGCCGTTTTCCTCATCTCCATATCGCGGAGATAGGAAAGTGCCTTACCGCCCGACTGCCTGACCTTCTCCGCAGTCACCGCAGCCTTTTTACCCAGGCCCAGGAAAAGGATTCTTTCCGCTTTACTATCTTCCGGGGCAGGCACAAGCAGGAGTTCATTAAGAGTGCCCTTGAATTCCTTTTTTCGGATTTTCTCGATGAGCCTGCCGACCGAAGGCTTAAGCCCTCGATAGGAACTCGGCCCATCCTCCACAAAAGGAAGTATTAATACATCACAGGCACAGTCTTCTTCCTTTAAGTTCTTTACGGCAATCTGCATGTAGGGATTACTCCGTCCAGTTTTTCAATTAATTACTCTTTTTAGTCTAACCAATCGAGAAGTAATTATCCACAAAACATATCATTAAGTTTTCTTCATTATTACAATTGACAGCCTCAGGACCTTTCGGTAATCATCTATCTATGAAAAACAGTGCAACTCCGTCTCCCTTCTCGAAAAAAGGCATTCAGAAGATCTTCGGCTCGTCCTTTACGGATGCTAATCAGGTGGACCTTGTCTGGAAAGACAGAGAGTCCTTCCAGGGCATATTCGAGGCCGTCAGCGAAGCAAAGGAACTGATATGTCTGCAGTTCTATATATTCCGCAATGACGAAACGGGCAGGGAGCTGGCGGATATCCTTAAGCGTAAAGTAAAAGAAGGGGTGACTGTCTGCCTTATTTACGATCATTTCGGCTCCCTTTGCACACCAGGCTCATTCTGGAAGGAACTGCGGCTTGCCGGCGTTCATATTCGTGCATCCCGGCCTTTTGCCTGGACTACACCGTTTCATTATATACACAGAGATCACCGGAAACTCATCATAATTGACAGTTCCAAAGCCTTTACCGGCGGCCTTAACATTGCCAACGAATATCGTGGCTACCACAGGTTGAGGAAAGGAAGAGGCTGGCGCGACACAGGGATATTTCTGCAGGGTCCGATCGTAAAAAGGCTTCTGGAGGAGTTCATAAAAAGCTGGGAGATATGGAAAGGTGATCCCATTGAACCCCGCCTGGATGTCGTGATGCCCCAACAAGGTGTCCCCGTGCTTCCTATCTTTGCAAGCTCGGCAAAGGGCAGAAGAAAAATGCGCAAGATACTTTATTACAGCATCAATACTGCGCAGAAGAGCATTTATCTAACAACGGCATACTTCACGCCAAGCAGGCGCATGGTTCATATTCTTGAGGCCGCTGTCGTTCGGGGTGTTGACGTGAAACTGTTATTGCCAGGAGTCTCGGACATCTCGGCAGCTCACTTTGCGGCAAGGGCCTTCTTCTCAAGACTCCTGAGGGCAGGCATTGAAATATACACGTATAATGGTGTAATCCTCCATGCAAAGACCTCCGTTTTTGACGAGATCTGGTCCATCATAGGCTCTGCAAACCTCGATTTTCGTTCGTTGCGGCGAAACGATGAGGGGAACGTCGGGATCATGGACAGTGATTTCGGAAAGCAGATGGCCGAAGTATTCTATGCCGATATTGCCCGCTCAGAGAAGATAACCCTTGTACAGTGGAATAAGCGGCCATTCCATGAAAAACTCAGAGAATACTTTTTTGCCTTCTTCAGAAGAAAGCTGTAAACAGTTCAATAAAAGGACACGATATACAGACAAGACGGCGCGCAGGAGTGGGGGCCAGCTCAAAACGTGCTGCCGAATGATAAAATCTTTTGGGACAGGATATTGTGGAATCCAAGAAACAGAATGTTTGCCACAAAATGGAAAATGACAGACGGCAGAATATTGGAAGTCTTCAGATACATAAATCCCATCACCAGCGAAGGGAAGAACGTCAACACTGAATACCAGTCACCATAAACGACCAGTTGCGGCAGGTGCATAATGGCAAATAGGAGGCTGGTTAATATAACCCCTCGCGCGTTATTGCCAAGATTTTGCTGAAAATACCCCCTGAAATAGGCCTCTTCGGGCAGGGAGACACCAAAGAGTTGAAACGCCATGATATGCAATGGCACCGCCGGAAGACGGCCGGCAGAGGGCACCAATAAAAACCAGAAGGGCAGCAGAACTATTGCTGATGTTAAAACGCCAAAGGCAATGTCACGCACTTTCAACTGCATAGTGATGCTGCCGGCCACAAGGAATGGAACAGCAATAAGATAAAGAGGAATCAGATACTTTAGTATGCCAAAAGAAAAGGCATGATATACAAATACCATTAAAAAAAGAATCAGGTATGTATATAATGCCTTTCTCTTATTGGCAATTACGGTGCTTTTCAGCTTGTTACTTCTTTTTCCGCCTCATTAAAATCACGACAACCAGAGGTATCAGCATGACCGCCACATTTCCAGAAGCTGAGGCAGCGTTCTGCCTTGCACCGATTGAACAGCCTCCTCCGCCTCCACCATTGCCGCTGCTCGCCGGGACGAATTCAGGCGCAAGGGTTGTTGTAGATGCTTCATTGGACATAAGCGGTGACTCTCCAATGTTATTAAACGCCCTTACCCGATAGGTATACCTGGTAGAAGGCTGCAGGCCCGAATCAGTAAACGATGCATTGGCTGAGCTGTTCGGTCCTATTGGACCTATTTCAACATAGGGTCCTCCCGCAGTAGACCTTTCGATCCTGTAGCCGTCCTCTCCCGTTGCATTATCCGACCATGAAAGAGATATCGTGGTTGGAGACGTCGATATCGCCGTAAGGGCAGTTGGCGAGAGCAGGGATGAGACAGCCTTATATGCATTGACTCTGCCGCCTGTAAGAATCCATCCCTGAAGAGTCGGCAGCACATCGACATACCTTAACAGCGTTGCGCGTATCTGTGCATGAGTAAAGTTCGTATAGTAACTGTAGAGCAGCCCCGTAATTCCCGACACCTGAGGGGCAGCCATTGATGTGCCTTCACAGAAGTCGTATCCCGGGTAAGGAGACCCTGTACACATGCCAAACGAGGTGCCCTGAGGGATCGTACTCAGGATATATACTCCCGGGGCGGCGACATGAACAGAAGTCGTTCCATAATTACTGAATGTTGCCCTCCTGTCATTCTGATCAGTTGCCGCAACAGAAACGATATTAGGGAGTGCATAACTTGCGGGATATTCAGGGGTATGGTCATTGTTGTCACCCAACCCATCATTGCCACCGTTGCCGGCAGCAGCGATCAAGAGAGCCCCCGAAGAGTTCGCCGCATTTATCGCATCGAACTCGGGAGAAGAAAAATCGCTCCCTCCATAGCTAGCGTTTATTATTCTTACTCCCTTTGATACCGCATATTGAATAGCCGAAATTGAATCAGATACCGTTCCTTCACCATTTGCATCCAGGATCTTCAAGGGCATAATCTTAACTCTCCAGATTACGCCGCTGACGCCAATGCCGTTATCGCCGGCTGCGCCAATAATGCCGGAAACATGCGTGCCGTGACCATTATCGTCCATCGGGTCATTGGTATTGCTGACAAAATTCCATCCCCTCCAATCATCTATCTTTCCGTTGCCGTCATCGTCAATGGAATTATTGGAGTTCTCGGAAGGGTTGGTATAGATATTGCCAACGAGATCGACATGATTATAGTCTATGCCGGTATCCACCACGGCGATAACAGAACCGGTTGTTCTGCTTATGTCCCACGCATCTGCAACCCTCATGTCTGCGCCGGAGGTCCCGCTTGCAAACGAACCGGTATTCCTTAAAGCCCACTGCTGGCCGAAATACAGATCACTCGCGATCGTAGTGGCAGAACGCCTTATGTAGTTCGGCTCGGCATACTCGACATCAGGACGAGACATGTAATTTATAATGGCATCCCTGACAGAAAGGCCCTTGGGAAGTTTTACATGCTCAAGGTTGGGTACAAGCCCATAGGTCTTCAGCACTGATGCACCGATTGACTGATGCGCTCGTACCGAAGATGCTCCAACGATACCCGATTTGAACTTTACAAGCAGTTCGCCTTCCTTAAATCTGCCGGTCTCCATGTTTGTAAGAACCGACTGCACCGAAAGCCTGGGGCTGCTCACCTCTATGGTTGAATTCGTCGAGTTGCTAGCGGTCTTGTCGCTACCGCAGGACGCCAGAAACAGAACCAGAAACATATACAGTAACTTCTTCATAACTGATCTTCCCTCCCGTGCAAGAATTTAATTAAACTGGGTATAATTTAAGCACCGCACTATACTGCAACCGGGCTCAAACAACATGAAATTTCTGAAAAAAGTATAGTTGATATTACCCGGTGAGTCAAGGGAAATTAGTTATCGCGACAGGGGATAATTCCTCCGGCAAATATACGAAGAAGTCTTTGTGTGACCAAGATTTTTTTTACGATAGGAATGCACTCACTTTTTTATTTGTCAGGCTATAGAACTTCTGTTATAGTCATATCAAAAATCAGCATTCCGGAGGGACTATGGTTGCAATCGCTGGATTGGTATTAATGCTGTTTCTGGTCATTGCCGTATTGGTCGTCGTAGCGGTGGTTGTCATCTACAACAGGCTTGTCCGTCTCAGGACTACGGTTAAGTCGTCCTGGTCCGACATTGATGTAAACCTCAAGAAGCGCTATGATCTTGTGCCGAACCTCGTTGAGACCGTGAAGGGTTACGCCGGTCATGAAAAATCAGTTTTTGAGAATGTGGCTCTGGCCCGTTCAGCAGCGATGAAGGCATCTTCGACTGCTGACAAGGCGAAATCGGAAAATATGTTCACCGAGACCCTGAAGAGCCTCTTTGCCGTTGCTGAGGCCTATCCTCAGCTCAGAGCAAATGAAAATTTCATGCAGCTTCAGCAGCAACTGAAAGAGCTTGAGGACAATATCGAATCTGCCCGCCGCTATTATAATGCAGTGGTCCGTGACTATAACATCATGACTGAAACCTTTCCTTCAAACGTCATTGCCGGCCAGTTCAGGTTCGAAAAGTCAGAGTTTTTCGAACTTGAGGAAGCAGGGGTAGAGAGAAAACCGACAAAAGTAAGTTTTTCCTGAGGCATTCTTGAAGAGGCCGGCTGGGTATACCCTATTTTCACTCTGCCTTTTCCTCTGCCTGAACCTCTTCATGCCTGAGGCTTCCTTTGCGCAGGACTTCACGATCAATGATTTCAATGTCTTTATCGCCATAAATCAGGACTCGTCTTTTACCGTCAAAGAGACTCTAACCGTAGAGTTCCATCGGCAGAGACACGGCATATATCGCGACCTCCCCTATCGCTACACCGACAGCACCGGCGCGACATTAATGACACCGACCGATATCCTTTCGGTCACTGACGGCAATGGAGCACCCATATCATACCGCATAATCAGACAGGGGAATATCCTGAGAGTGCGGATCGGTGATGCAAAAACATATGTATCCGGCATACAGAAATACGAGATTTTCTACAGAGTCGAAAACGCCATTCTCTTCTTTGACGATCATGACGAACTCTACTGGAACGTCACCGGAAACGAATGGAACGCAGCCATCATAAAGGCCCGATGCACGGTGTCCCTGGCCGGGGCCAGGACAAAGGAATACTGGGCCTCCTGCTACACGGGCAGGCAGGGTTCCCGCGAATCTGCATGCAGGAATATCCCCGGCGATAACGTTATCGAATTCGTCGCGCAGAGACCACTCCAGACAGGAGAAGGACTCACCGCTGCATACGGATGGGACAAGGGCATTGTTTCCCCGCCCACTTCTTTTAAGAAAATCCTCTGGGTCTTCAATCTGGTACAGAACTGGGTATTCATTCTGCCCGTGTTATCCTTCCTGTTCATGCTTTTTCTCTGGATAGAGACAGGCAGAGATCCCCGCGTAAGGGAAGCAATTATGGTCATGTATAGCCCGCCTGAACATTCCGGGGCTCCGCTCACACCTGCTGAAGTCGGCGCCATGGTCGATGAAAAGCTCGATCCGCGCGATATCACCGCAAGCATTGTCGGACTTGCCGTAAAGGGGTACATCACGATCGAGGAGACAAAAGATGACGGTCTCATCTTTGACCGAACTGACTATTACCTGAAGAAGATGAAGGATGCAGACGGATCTCTCAGCAGTTTTGAGCAGCAGTTAATGCTCGATGTCTTTGGATCAATGCCGGGCAGGATGATCTCGGAACTCAAGAACAGCTTCTACCAGAATATCCCTGCACTGAAAAAAATACTCTATAATGAACTCCTCAGAAAGAAATACTTCCTCACCAACCCCGAGAGTGTCAGGATCACGTACAGCGTCATCGCTGCAGCCCTTGGATTCGGAACGTTTTTTGCACTTCAGACACTGCTGGGCGATACCATTGGAGAGGTCCGGGCTGTATCTGCAGGAGTCCTGACAGGACTGTCAGTGCTTGGCTTCGCCAAATTCATGCCTGCAAAAACCCGGGAAGGATCTGCGGTATACATGCAGATCCTGGGATTTCAGGAGTTCATGAACAGGGCGGAAAAAGATCAGCTCGAAAGGATGAAGGACCAGAACCTCTTTTCGAAGTTCTTCCCCTATGCCCTTGCCCTTGAAGTGTCGGACAACTGGGCAAAGGCGTTTGAGGGCATGTACCAGGAGCCGCCGGACTGGTATGTCTCGCCCGGCGGGGTCAGGACCTTTAGCCCCACAGGGTTTACTCATTCATTCCGTTCGGCCATGTCAGACATGTCATCAGCTATCTACTCCGCACCACGGGGAAGCGGGGCAGGAGGCAGCGGCAGCTTTGGCAGCGGTTCTTCAGGAGGCGGGTTCGGAGGAGGAGGAGGAGGCAGCTGGTGATTTGATTCACTCCGGACTTGCGTATTCATGGGATTTGTCTGCTGAGCACCCCTTTGTGCTCTGATTCACCGGGACCTGCCATGACAGTTGCCTTTCCACTGCCCCACGTCACGCCGGAGACTATCCATTGCTCATCGTTAATTGATAAATCGATCAGGTTGTGAACGTGATGAGGACCTCATCACTTTCTACGGCTTTGCCGATCGTTACCGCCACATTTTCCACGACTCCGTCGCAGGGGGAGGAAACACCACTTTCCATTTTCATGGATTCGATGACCACAAGGTCCTGGCCGCGCCTTCGCCGATAGAATTCAAAAACCGGTGCAACGACTGCGAATTCCGTCCCGTTTACCCTGACACTCCAATCCGTGGATGAGACCTGTCCCTGCAGTTCAACGTCAAAGATGTTCTTATTGCCCTTGACAACATAACGATGCAACTGGGCCGGCTTGTGAGACAGACCGACCTTTGCAGCCATCGGTTTTAACGATTCACGGACCAGATTTTTTCGGTTATGATACACAACGGTAGTGGCAAGCACCATGGCCTCAAGCTGCTCCATTGGCGGGTCGATTTTGGACTCGCCTTCCTCATAAAATTCATCAATAAACCCGGTCGAAAGCTCGCCTTTGATAAAGGCCGGGTGGTTGAGAATAGAATTCGCAAAATTCAGATTGGTGGTCACGCCCTCAACATGATATCGATTCAGGGCATTGATCAGGGTGGTCCTGGCTTCTTCGCGAGTCTCCCCCCAACTGATAACTTTGGAGACCAGTGAGTCGTAATACACGCTTATAAAGCTCCCGGCCTCAACACCGCTGTCAAGTCTGATATTTCTGCCCCTGGGATTTGAATACCTGGTGAGCAGTCCTGTAGACGGCAGGAAATTTCGGCTGGAATCTTCAGCACAGATCCTGGCCTCTATGGACCAGCCTTTTATGGCGACATCCTCCTGAGAGATCGGCAGCGGTTCGCCTGCCGCGACCCTGAGCTGCAGTTCGACCAGGTCAAGGGAGGTAACCATCTCGGTAACAGGATGCTCCACCTGAAGTCTTGTGTTCATTTCCATGAAGAAGAAGTTCCTATGATTATCCATGATAAATTCCACTGTCCCGGCATTCGAATATCCTGCCTCGCGGGCCAGGGCACAAGCCATATCGCCCATACGGGACCTCAGTGCCGCATCAACCGCCAGGGAGGGCGCCTCTTCGATCACCTTCTGGTAGCGCCGCTGGATTGAGCATTCCCGTTCTCCCAAAGAGACGACTTTTCCATGCTGGTCAGCAATGATCTGGATCTCTATATGGCGGGGGTTGATGATAAATCGCTCCAGAAAAATCCTGTTGTCGCCAAATGCCTTGCGGGTCTCCTCCTGTGCCGACTGAAGGGCAGCCTCAAGTTCAGAAGGAGTGGCAACCATGCGCATGCCCCGGCCTCCTCCTCCGGCAGCCGGCTTAAGCAGCACGGGATAGCCTATTTCAGCAGCAAGCGCCTTAATTTCTTCAAGGTCAACAATAGGCAGGTTGTGACCGAGCACCACGGGTACCCCTGCTTTCATCGCGATATTCTTGGCTGAAATCTTATCTCCAAGCGCAGCGATCACCTCTGGTGAAGGCCCGATAAATTTCAAGCCGGCCTTGACCACGGCTGCAGCAAATACTGAATTCTCCGAAAGAAAACCATATCCCGGATGGACAGCCTCGCAACCCTGCTCAACCGCAGCCCGGATAATTTTTTCATGCACAAGATATGAGGAAGGAGACGGAGACGGCCCGATATGAACAGCCTCGTCAGCCTCCCGAACATGGAGTGAACGCGCATCAATATCCGAATACACGGCAACAGTCTTTACATTCAGTTTTCTGCAGGTCCGGATGATACGGATCGCAATCTCACCGCGGTTGGCTATAAGGATTTTTTTAAACATGGTGACCCCTTAACGTTATAGCATTATTCTCTTCAGCTCGCATCGCAACTGTCAGCTCACAAGGGGATATTGCCATGTTTCCTCTGTGGCCGGACTGTCCTCTTGTTTTCCAGAAACTGAAGGCTGCGGATCAGCCGGTGCCTTGTATCACGAGGACTGATGACGTCGTCGATAAACCCTCTTTTGGCTGCCATGAAGGGATTGGCATACGTTATCCGGTATTCTTCTGTTTTCCGGGCGAGCATCTCATCAGGGTCAGCAGCCTCTTCAATCTCCTTGCGGTAAATGATCTGTGCAGCACCTTTGGGGCCAAGGACAGCGATTTCCGCTGCAGGCCAGGCAAAATTCAGGTCGCAGCCAATATGCTTGGAATTCATGACCACGTATGCGCCGCCATATGCTTTCCGAATAATAACCGTTATTCGCGGCACCGTAGCTTCTGAAAAGGCATAGAGCAATTTTGCCCCGTGCCGGATGATACCGCCGTACTCCTGTTCCGGTCCGGGCATGAAGCCCGGTACATCCTCAAGGCAGACAAGCGGGATATTGAAGGCATCGCAGAAACGGACAAATCGGGCGGCTTTTTCCGAGGCCTGCACATCGAGGACACCGGCAAGCACTGCAGGCTGGTTGGCAATGAGGCCGATGGTCTGACCGCCAAGACGGCCGAAACCCACGATGATATTCCTGGCAAAATGGGGATGGATCTCAAGAAATTCGGCTCCGTCTAAAATACTGGTGATGAGAATCTTCATGTCATAGGTCTGGTTCGGGTTGGCCGGGACCAGATAATCAAGGGCCGGGTCAATGCGTTCAGCCGGATCCCTCAGATCGAGAATCGGCGACTGCTGACGATTGTTTGAAGGCAGATAATTGATCAGCCGCCTCACCTCCCGCAGGCAGAGAATATCATTGGGAAACGCGAAATGGGCCACACCGCTTTTTTTGCTGTGCACCATGGCCCCGCCTAATTCTTCTGCGGTAATGTCCTGGTGGGTAACGGTCTTGACCACATTGGGGCCTGTCACAAACATGTATGAAGTATTTTCGACCATGAAGGTAAAATCCGTAATTGCCGGGCTATAGACCGCACCTCCGGCGCAGGGACCCATGATGCACGATATCTGAGGAACCACCCCGCTTGCCTGGACATTGCGGTGGAAAATTTCTCCATACGCTGCCAGCGATTCAACCCCTTCCTGGATACGCGCGCCTCCGGAATCGTTCAGGCCGATGATTGGCGCTCCTACCCGTACTGCATGGTCCATAACTTTACAGATCTTCTGGGCATGGGCCTCGCCAAGCGCCCCTCCCATGATGGTGAAATCCTGGCTGAATATGAAGACCTCGCGGCCGTCAATAGTGCCATGGCCGGTTATTACCCCATCTCCGGGGAACTCACCGATCCCGGCATTCTGCCCCCCTCTTCCGGTCATCAGCAGATCGAATTCTTCAAATGAACCCTCATCAAGGAGCAGGTCGATACGCTCTCGCGCGGTGAGCTTTCCCTTGCGGTGCTGGGCCTCAATCCTTTTAGCCCCTCCGCCTAAAAAGGCCTCCTCTTTCATGGTTTCAAGTTTTCTCAGATTATCCTGGCCTGGCTGCTGCACAATCACACCCCCTCAGAAAAGGTCTTATTCACAGAACTCGGTGAGCACGCAGAACGTGCTCTTCGGATGTAAAAACGCCACCTGTTTGCCGCCGGCACCCTTTATCGGAGTCTCATTGATCAATTTGCATCCATGCTCCCGGGCGATTGCCAACTGGCTGTCAATATCATTGGTCATATACGCAATATGATGGAAGCCTTCTCCCTTTGTTTCGAGAAATCCGGCGATGGGGCTGTCATCGGCGGTGGGTTCCAGCAGCTCGATATGGATATCTCCCACCGTAAAAAAAGCGGTCCTCACCTTTTGCGAGGCCACAACCTCTTCCTTTTCACAGACAAGCCCCAGCACCTCTTCATAGAATTTCCGTGCCAGATCAATAGACCTGACCGCAATCCCAATATGATCAATTTTCTCTATCATGGAAGCAATAACTCCAAAGTGGGTGTGTTTTTTATTATACCTGCGTTCTCAGTCCGGAATCGAATCATCCTCTGTACTCACCGAACACCTCCCGCAGAACGTGGCAGATTTCGCCCAGCGTAGCATATGTTTTGACCGCAGCAAGTATCGCGGGCATCAGGTTCGATGAACCCCGGGCGCATACGGACAGATTCGCAAGCGCTTCCTCAACTTTATTATTATCACGCCTCTGACGCAGTTCCTTGAGGCCCTGTACCTGGGCATTTTCTACTTCAGGATCAACACGCAGCAGCGGGGGTTTTGTTTTTTCATCAATTTTAAAGTCGTTTACCCCGACAATTATGCGCTGCCCTTTTTCGATCTCCTGCTGGTATTCATAGGCGCTGTTTTCGATCTGGCGCTGGATAAAACCATCTTCGATTGCTGCTACAACACCGCCAGCCTTGTCGATCTTTGCAATAAGTTCGGAGGCCTGCGACTCGATGCGGTCGGTAAGTTCCTCAATAAAATAAGACCCGGCCAGAGGATCAACTGAATTGGCAACACCTGATTCATGGGCTATCACCTGCTGTGTGCGAAGGGCCGTGCGTACGGAATCTTCTGTGGGCAGAGACAGTGCCTCATCCCGGGAATTGGTATGCAGCGACTGTGTGCCGCCAAGGACTGCGGACAAAGCCTGGAGCGCAACTCTTACAATGTTATTGTCTATCTGCTGGGCAGTAAGCGTGTACCCTGCCGTCTGTGTATGGAAGCGCAGCATCCGGCTTGCCGGTTTCACGGCCTTGAAACGCTCTTTCATGATCCGTGCCCATAGTCTTCTGGCAGCCCGGAATTTGGAAACCTCTTCCAGAAGATCGGAAGAGGCATTGAAGAAGAACGAAAGCCTTGGCGCAAAATTATCGAGTTCAAGCCCGGCATCCAGTGCGGCCTGCACATAGGTGATGCCGTTGGCCAGGGTGAAGGCCACTTCCTGGACCGCAGTGGATCCGGCCTCACGGATGTGATAACCGGAGATCGAAATAGTATTAAATTCCGGGGTATGTTCTGTGCACCATTTGAAGGTATCGGTGATCAGCCGCAGACTCGGCGTGGGCGGAAAGATATAGGTGCCGCGGGCCACGTATTCCTTGAGGATATCGTTCTGGATCGTTCCTTTGATTTTGCTGATCGCCACCCCCTGCTTTTCAGCAACAGCCGCATACATGGCAAGGAGTATGGCAGCAGGTGCGTTGATGGTCATGGAGGTAGAAACCTTGTCCAAAGGAATCCGGTCAAAAAGGAGTTCCATGTCAGCCAATGAATCAATCGCCACTCCGACTTTCCCCACTTCTCCGGCAGCCATCGGGTCATCAGAGTCGTAGCCGATCTGGGTCGGCAGATCAAAGGCTATGGAAAGACCGGTTGTTCCCTGATCGAGTAAATACCGGTATCTCTTGTTAGATTCCGATGCGGTTGAGAAACCGGCATACTGGCGCATGGTCCAGAACCGTCCCCGGTACATGGTGGGCTGCACTCCCCGGGTATAAGGATAACGTCCGGGAAAGCCGATATCCTCTACATAGTGATCGTCGATCTGATCCGGCACGGCAAGCCGGGGAATTTCTTCGCCGCCGTGATTGGTGAACTTCTCCTTCCTCTCCGGATAACGGTTGAGGTTTTTGACCAGCTCTTTTTCCCAGTCTATCTGTTCAGGATGTTTTTCCATGATAATTATCCTCAATCATTTCTGTGCAAGCAGTTTTGCAGCCTGCAGGCGCGGAGCGCCTTTCCGGTCATGCTCCCATGTTTTGATCTTCTCGATTATCGAAGGCTTAATCATCTCAAGGGCCCAGTCCAATACTTCAAGGTCATACGCCTTTTCCCTGCGTGCCCTGCGTTCACCGCTTTCCCTGTGTGAAGCATCAACGGTTTCGATTGCCGCAAGCAGATCGTCAATCCCCTTCCCTTCCAGGGCAACGGTCATGCAGACCTTTGTACTGCATTTGTCTTTCCTGATGCCCTCACGGGCAATAGATTCCATATCCATGGCAAGTGTCTCCGCACCGGCACAGTCCGCTTTATTGACGATCAGGATGTCAGCCACCTCCAGAAGACCTGCCTTCATGGCCTGAATGTCGTCGCCAAGGCCTGGAGCAAGTACCAGGGTCGTGATGTCTGCAAGCCTGATGATATCCATTTCCGATTGCCCTACTCCTACGGTTTCAATAATAATTACAGAGCACCCGCTGCCTGCAAGTATCCTCACTGCGGCCCCTGCAGCAGCACACAACCCTCCCAGTCTTCCCCTCGTAGCCATGGAACGGACAACCACATCCTTATCAAGGGAATGCCCCATCATCCGTATCCGGTCACCGAGGATGGCACCGCCCGAAATGGGCGAAGAAGGGTCTACTGCAATGACCCCCACTCTCCTGCCCAGGGAACGGTACTTTGATATAATCCGGTCGGTCAGAGTTGATTTCCCTGCACCCGGAGGACCGGTTATACCTAAAACCATTGCCTGATCGACAAGCGAATCATCAAGAGATGAGAGTATTTCATCTGCCAGGGGATCGTTTTCTTCAACAAGGGAAATGGCCCTGGCGATTCCCCTTGGGTCACGGTCTTTTAATCCCCTAAGTATCTGCTCACTCATCATCAGTGAAATTTCTCCGGTATTCTTTTACTCAGGTTCTTCGAGCTTCCTGTTCTTCACAGGCATTGCGAAAAGCAGCAATGATCCGGTCCACTGGGGTCCCAGGGGTGTACACCGCGCTAATCCCGGCATCTTTGAGCAGCCCGATATCTTCATCAGGGATAATACCACCGCCCAGTACCGGAATATCTCCGGCACCGGCATTCTTCAGAGCCTTAACCACTGCAGGGAAAAGGCTCAGATGCGCCCCGGAAAGCAATGACAGGCCCACGGCCGATACATCTTCCTGAACTGCTGCAGCAGCAATTTCTTCTGGCGTTCTCCGGATTCCGGTATAGACCACCTCAAAACCGGCATCGCGAAGGGCACGGGCAAGGAATTTAGCACCCCTGTCATGGCCGTCCAGACCAGGTTTTCCGATCAATACTCGATATATTTTCTTTTGTTCAGACATGTATTACCCCGCATAGAGAATCTTTATCTGGAAAATCAAAAAACGCCGGCGCAGAAATCACCGAACCTGCCGAGATTTTCGCATACATGAATTCCTGCCTCCTTCATGACTGCAATCTTTGACTGGGCTGTGCCACTCGTGCCGTTGACGATAGCCCCTGCATGCCCCATGCGTCTGCCCGGAGGGGCGCTTAATCCCGCAATAAACCCGACTACAGGTTTACTCACTTTTTCAATGATATAGGCCGCAGCCTCTTCCTCTGCAGTGCCGCCGATTTCGCCCACAAGGACAATACCCTTTGTCTCCAGATCTTCTTCAAAGGCCTTGAGGCAATCGATAAAGTTTATTCCGTTTACCGGGTCACCTCCGATGCCGAGGCAGGTTGTCTGCCCAATCCCCTTTGTTGTCAGTTGATGCACAACCTCATAGGTCAGGGTGCCGGAGCGCGACACAACGCCGATCGGTCCGCCGGGCTTATGGATGAAGCCGGGCATAATACCGATTTTGCACTGGCCAGGTGTTATGATCCCAGGGCAGTTCGGCCCGATAAGCCTGACTTTTTTCCCGTTCAGATAATTTTTGATACGCATCATGTCGAGCACCGGAATGCCTTCGGTGATGGCAACGATGAGATCAACTCCACCGTCAATTGCTTCCATAATTGCCTTAGCGGCAAAGGCCGGAGGTACAAAAATCATGCTGCAGTTCGCCCCGGTTTCCTGTACAGCTTCCTTCACGGAATTATATACAGGCACATTGTCCATGATCTGTCCGCCCTTTCCGGGGGTAACGCCGGCCACGACCGTTGTCCCATATTCAATGCACTGCCGGGTATGGAATTGGCCCTCTTTCCCGGTAATCCCCTGGACAAGCAGTTTTGTTTCTTTATCTGCAAATATTGCCATGATCTCCTATCCCGCTTTTCTTAAGTCTCTCTTCATGTTCCGACGATCTCCGCAATCTTTCCTGCTGCAGCGTTCAGGTCCTCTGCGGTAATAAGATTCAGGCCTGAGGCTGCAAGAATTTCTCTGCCCTTCTCTACATTCGTCCCTTGCATCCGGATCACAACCGGCACCGTGATTCCGGTCTTTTTGGCTGCCTGGACAACCCCTTCAGCCAGGACATCGCACCGGAGAATCCCGCCGAAAATATTGATCAGAATTACTTTGACATTACGGTCGCTCAAAATGATACGGAAACCGTTTTCGACCATCTCCTCATTTGCTCCGCCGCCGACATCAAGAAAATTCGCAGGCGATGCACCGGCACTCTTGATCAGATCCATGGTGGCCATTGCAAGCCCGGCACCGTTGACCATATTGCCGACATTTCCATCCAGATTGATGTAATTGAGGTTGAATTTCGAGGCCTCAAGTTCGAGAGGGTCTTCTTCTTCAGTGTCCCGGTAGTTCAGGATATTCTTCTGCCGGAACAGGGCATTATCATCGATATCCATTTTTGCATCCAGTGCGATCAGATTCCCTTGAGTGGTAATCACCAGCGGATTGATCTCAAGCAAAGAACAGTCGGTTTCGATAAAAAGTCCATACAGATTTTCGATCAGCGAGGAAAACTTATGGGCAAGCGAATCAGGCAGATTAAGACCGGCCGTGATTTCTCTGCAATGGGCGGGGGCGAGTCCGGTGAGCGGATTAATCAGGACCCTGATTATCTTTTCGGGCTGCGTAGCTGCAACCTCTTCGATATCCATTCCGCCTGCCCGGCTTGCAATGATCATGATCTTTGCCGTAGACCTGTCCGGGATGATCGAGAGATATAGTTCCTGTTGGATATCAAGCCCCTGCTCCACCAGAAGTTTCCTGACCTTCTTGCCCTCGGGCCCGGTCTGGGGCGTCACAAGCGGTCTGCCTAATATTGCCTCAGCCGCGCTCTTCACCTCATCAAGACTCCTGGCAAGTTTAACACCGCCGCCTTTGCCGCGGCCGCCTGCATGAATTTGTGCCTTGACTACAACGGGGAATTTGCCGAGCCTTTCGGCAGAAGCAGAGGCTTCATCAGGGCTTGTGGCAAGATAGCCCTCAGGAACAGAAATGTGATGCTGACGAAACAGTTCCTTTGCCTGATATTCGTGGATCTTCATGTAACCGCCTCTTCCCTAAAATTCCTATACTTTGAAAACTATATTTTTGCTTAATATTAGCAGAGCAAACCCCAAGTCGGCAATACATTTATAAGATGTTTTTATAGTATCTAAATACCATTACTATTTGCTGCCCAATTAAATGCAAAAAGTGATTCTCTTTTGTTGAAGAGTTCATCTGTCATTCAACAAGTTTCAGCTGGCGCAACAATGAATATTGCAAGAAGAAAGGAGCAAAATGATCCTATTCGTTTACTCCTACTTCATCATTTCAGATGCAACGTTATTGGCAGGCAATAGAACGAAACTAGGATATAATATGTTGTAAGCAGATGATGAAAAGGATATTGCACAGAAATTAATGGGGGATCAATACTATGGGAAATCTTATGCCCGCAACACCACGGCTTCTTGATCAACTGGCAGATCTTACCTCCATAAGGGACCTCGAACTGCTTGAGTTCAGCCTGATGAAGACCTTGCACAGTTTTTTCAGACCCAAGGGAATAAGCATGATAAAGTTGGACATGAAATATCGGCCTCGGATGGAAATAGTCTTTGGAGAAAGCAAGTGCACTATCAGGCTTGAACAGATCTCCTTACCTGAGGCCACAAGGATGGCAATTGAGCATCTGGTTGCAAGCGAGGCGCGGCAATATATACTCAGGGATGGAGATGATCGCCTGATCATATACAATATTATCGAAACTCGCTCTGCTCGGACATTTTTGCTTATTACCACAAAGGATGAACTGAGCAAGATGGACTCGCATATGGTCTCCGGTGTGCTGCAGGTTTATCGAAACTTTTGTGATCTTTTGAGATACGCCCAGACTGACCTCCTGACCGGTCTTGCCAACAGAAAAACCTTTGATGAATGCATCATGAAGATTTATGAACTCATACCCACTGAAGCCGATGAATTCCCTGATGACCGGCGGGACAACAAAGCGATGAGTTACTGGCTTGCAATGATTGATATTGACCACTTCAAGGCAGTCAACGACAGGTTCGGGCACCTTTATGGAGACGAGGTGCTCGTCTTGATGGCGCAGGTGCTCAAGTCTGTATTCAGGGAAGACGACATGCTCTTTCGTTTTGGAGGAGAGGAATTTGTCGTGATACTCCGCTGTCCTGACAAGGAAGGCTGTAAAATAGCACTGGAGCGGCTGAGAAGGACCGTGGAGGAGCGAGAGTTTCCGCAGGTAGGAACGGTAACGATAAGCATCGGGGCAACCAGAATCGATCGAAGCATATTTGCCATGACGCTTATTGACTATGCAGACCAGGCCCTCTATCACAGCAAAAACAGGGGCCGCAACCAAATTGCGATGTTTGATGATCTGATTGCATTGGGCCTTGCCTCTGTGAAGGAAATTGAGTCTGGAGATATAACACTTTTCTGAGCAGAAAATATCTCAATAATACGTCTGACAAGATAAGGAGCTGAAAGTTACCCCAACAGCCAGTCGAACCAAATATTTCAGACAGAAACAGTTAATCGATCTGGCGGGCAAGGCCGGCAAGGACAGTTCCCGGGCCAACCTCGATAAACGTGTCGGCACCCTGCGCACGAAGGCCTTTGATTGTCTCAACCCACCTCACACTGCTGTAGATCTGCTTAACCAGATTCAAGGAAATAGAGTCATCCGAGTACGGCTGGGCACTGCAGTTGGCAATGCAGGGAATGTTCAGGCTGTTAAAGCTGAATCCGCCTAGAAATGTCTCGAACTCTTCTGCTGCCGGTTTCATATAGCGACTGTGAAAGGCGCCGCTGACAGGGAGTATAACCGCCCTCTTGGCCCCCTTTTCCTTCATCTGAGGTGCAACGGCCTCAATGTCTGCCTTGGGACCGGAGATTACGGTCTGGCCCGGGGAATTAAAATTGGCAACATCAATACTGCCTGCACCGAGCTCGGCCAAGGCCGTGGCAACAGCGTCTCCCGTCATGCCTAATATGGCTGCCATGCCTCCGCCGGTTGCTGCGTTCATCAGTGCGCCGCGCTTCTGGACCAGCCTGAGGCCAATGCCAAAATCAAAGGCTCCTGCAGCATACAGGGCAGCATACTCGCCCAGACTGTGGCCGATCACAAAATCCGGCCTAAGCCCCTCAACTTCGACCTTGGCCAGATAGCTCAGGATATCTACGACGTACAGCGCCGGCTGGGTGTAGTCCGTCTGTTTGAGCTTATCGTCAGGATTCAGAAGACAGAGTTCCTTGATCGAGTAACCGAGGATTAAATCCGCCTCTGCGACCAGATCAGGATAACGATCGAAAAGATCAGCACCCATACCAACTGCCTGGGAACCCTGACCTGGGAACATAAATACCGTTGTCATAAATTATTACCCTTTTAATTCCCTGATTTTTTTGGTAAGCATCGGCACGATCTCATTGGCGTCACCCACAATGCCGTAGGTTGCCACATTGAAAATCGGAGCGTCCGGGTTCTTGTTAATCGCAATGATCACATCAGAGGACTGCATGCCGACCAGATGCTGAACTGCTCCTGAGATGCCACAGGCAATGTACAGCTTCGGACTCACGGTCTTGCCGGTCTGGCCCACCTGATGGCGGTAAGGTATCCAGCCTTCATCCACAGCAGCCCGTGAGGCTGCAACTGACGCGCCGAGCACATCAGAGAGGTCATGCAGAAGCTGGAAACCTTTTTCATTTCCCATTCCCCTGCCGCCTGCAACGATAATATTGGCATCCTGAAGGTTGATCGCAAGTTCAGAGACCTCTTTCACGGTCTCGATCACTTTTGTGCGGGAAGATATGCCCTTTGCACTGACCTTGACGACCTCGCCGTTGCGTGCTTCATCATAGGTCCCTCTCTTCATCACGCGCGGTCTGACGGTTGCCATCTGGGGCCGGGCGTGGGGGCAAAAGATCGTTGCCATGATATTGCCGCCAAATGCCGGTCTGACCTGCAGCAGGTTCTTTGTCTCAGGATCGATCTCAAGGGATGTGCAGTCTGCAGTCAGTCCTGCCCTCAGCTTTGCCGCAACCCTCGGAAAGAACGACCGGCCGATCGGTGTTGCGCCGGTCAGCACGATCTCGGGCTTCTGCTCTGTGATCAGCTTTGAAAGGAGCGCTGCATACGGCTCGTCATTAAAGGCCTGAAACCCGGCCTCGTCACAGTGAAACACCTTGTCAGCACCCCAGCGCACGAGTTCCTTTGCATCATGGTCTGTACCTCCAAAGAGCACAGCACTAAGTTCGGTCCCGAGCTTTTCGGCGAGACCTCTGCCTGCACCCAAAAGTTCAAGAGAAACGCCGGCGACCTTGCCTTCACGCTGCTCGGCAAATACCCATACGCCTTTGCCCTGCGCTGTCTCCTTTGTATCTGATGCCTCTTTGACCTCAGAGATGGCTCCCTCAGGACAGACGCTCATGCAGGCCCTGCAGAGCTGGCACATTTCGGTAATCTCTGCCTTGTCTTCTTTTATCACAATGGCATCGTAGGGGCATGACTGAACGCATGCCTCACAGCCGGTGCATAATTGCCTGTTAACTTTTATATACATTTCAATCTCACCAGTTCCTTTACCAGAGTATCTATTTTTTCCTCAGAGGTGCCTTCCAGCATGGTCCGGTCCGTTTTTGCCTCAGGCGCAAAGATGTTCTTCACCTGTGTCGGCGACCCGTTCAGTCCGAGGTTTTTCTCATCAGCCCCTAAATCAGCAGCAGACATTTTTCTGATCTCGGCCTTCTTCGCAGCCATCTTGCCTTTCAGCGAAGGCAGTCTCGGCACATTCAGTTCCTTCACCACAGTCAGGAGCACCGGCAGCGATGATTCGACAACGTCATAGCCGTCATCCATCAGTCTCTGCACAACCAGCTTGTCAGCAGCCACATCAACGATCTTGCGGATATAGGAAATATGGGGCATATCCATGAACTCAGCCATTTCCGGGCCGACCTGAGCAGTGTCTCCGTCAATCGCCTGCTTGCCGCAGAGGATCACATCGGCACCGATCTGTTCAATCGCTTTTGAGAGTGTATAGGCTGTCGCCCAGGTGTCTGAGCCGGCAAACGCCCTGTCCGTAAGCAGCACTGCCTCGTCAGCCCCCATCGAAATGGCCTCGCGCAGCGCTGTCTCTGCCTGCGGCGGTCCCATGGTAAGGACCGTGACTTTGCCGCCGATCATCTCCCTGATCTGAAGACCGGCCTCAAGGGCATGCACGTCATAGGGATTACTAATCGTCGGAACGCCGTCCCTGATCAGCGTGTTCGTCTCCGGGTTGATCCTGACCTCAGCGCTGTCAGGCACCTGTTTAATACAGACAACTATCCTCATATGTTTGGTCCTTTCGATTTACGCGGAAATAACGATGAGTTGCATCTATTTTTGTGAGCTAAATTTTATCACAGCAGGTTTTAGAGCGTCAATTCAAGATCAGGCTTCATGGCAGCAAAACAGTACTGCAGTATTTAAAACTGGGGATATTGCAGGGGCGCGCTCAGCGTCTTCAAAAAGGCTTCGATCCTGACAAGCTCATCATCAGTCAAACCATCATGCTCAAGCTCCCTGCTTCCACTTTGCCGGTAAAAGCTCAGGACTTCGGACAGGGTCTTCATTTGGCCGGTATGCATGTAGGGCGGCCGCTCTGCAACATTCCGCAGTGAAGGTGTCTTGAATGCACCAACGTATTTAGCCTTATTCGTGTCGATGAATCTCAACTCTGAACATTCTTCAGGTTTGGCATCGCTGTATTTTCCAAAACAGTTGAATTCATCACCAAGTACCTTGTCAATGCCCTCTGCCCTGCCTCTGTCTTTGGCGTCACCGACACCTATATGATGAAAACTGCTGTTCGTAAAAAGCGGGCCCATGTGGCAGTTCGTGCATTTTGCCTTGCCGATAAAAAGCCTCAGACCATCAACCGCATTACTGTTCATCATCTTCTCTGCAGCTTTAAGGTCGTTCTTCGCCACAGCATCAACATATTGGTCAAAAGGCGCTGACTGGGGCAGTATCTGGCGCACAAAGGCAGCTATGGCCTTACCGATATTGGTATAGATCCTGTTTACGCTCTCCCTGTCCTCTGGCTTCATTGCCTTCCATGTCTTCAGCGCAGCAGGATTTCCTGTTCCGGGGCTTGCCTTTGGAGGGCAGCTCTTATGATCCATCCTCGGTAATTTCCCGAAGATTCCCTCATATTCCCTCTTATACTTGTCTCCAATCAGATGCGCGCACATTGAACGGGTAAAGCCGTGTTCCACAGGGCTCTCGATCGGCCCTATTGCCTGTGACCAGAGGCTGTCCTTTCTGCCGTCCCAGAAAAACCATGCATTGTACGCATTGCCGATCAGAGGCATGGTCCGCCTCGTGGTCGTGCCCATGCCCTTGCCAAGAGGGAGTGTATCGGTAAAACTCTGCTCCGGGATATGACAGGTTGCGCAGGAGACCTTGCCGTTGGCGCTGAACATTTTATCGAAAAAGAGTATCTTGCCGAGCTCTATTGCCAATGGATCGTCTGCATACTTATTGGACGGGTCGTTTGGGAGCGGGGGAAGGGAAGAAAGTGAAAGGGAGCGGAGAATTCTTAACTCTTCTCCGCTCCATGCATGTATCCCTTTAATATCTTTCTGATCAGCTGACGCCATTGCTGCGATGCAGCACATCACCAACAATCCGGCAGCCAGCAACACACTGTATCTGACAGCCCTGGGAAAAGAGATCCCAGATATCCTTTTCACGGGCCCTATCCAGTGATCTACTTCAACTGAAGATTGAATGTAACGGTATCTGTCTTTCCGCCGGCCTTGATCGTAAATGTCATGGTCCACCAGCCGGTCATGCTGAACTTGATGCCTTCAACCATATAGGTGCCGTCGCCGTAATTCTTCGTAACCTTGGGCTGGGTCGGCAATCCGTGGCCATGTTCCGGCATATCCCCTGATAATGTAATCTCGGCATCCTTCACTGCCTTGCCGTCAGCGGTCTCTACTTTCAGCTTCCAGATAATAAGCTTGTTGGGAGCAATCGCCTCGGGATCGCTCGTATATGAGGCATTAAAAGTGCCGGCCTTTGACTTCATACTCTTTGCATAATCTGCATCTGAGGTCGGCTTCTGAGCAGATGAATCAGCGCCGCCTGCGCAATGTCCACAGTTGCAACTTTTGCCGCATTGGCATCCGCCCTTGCCGCCACCCTTGCACGAGCATGTGCCCTTGCCGGTCTTGCAATGTTCACACATGCAGTCCTTGCCGCACTGGCAGCCGCCCTTGGCATCAGCCGCACAGTTGCATCCCTTGCCGTTGCCCTTGCTTTTGCATGAGCATTCACCTTTGCCGCTCTTGCAATGCTCGCACTTGCAGTCTTTACCACAGTCGCAGCCTTTTACTGCAGATTTACTATCTGCAGCATAGAGCTGATCAACAACAGGCATCACTGCCATGGAACCAAGAAACAGTACTGCAATGAGAATTACTCCGATTTTTCTGAACATATATTTCCCCCTGTCATTATTTACATATATTATTGTATAAAACTCAAAGCCGACTTACAAGCAGAATATTAATCTTCAGAAAGTGGCGGGGTCCTCTTCAGGGAGCATAGCCTCATCAAAGGGCATGACTTCAATCAGGGACATAAGAGATTCAAAACTGCGGAGCAACGGTCGGTAGTCGTAGTCTGCCATCTCGTCCCATGCGGCCCTGTCCACAAGCGCCTCGAACTCCTCAAGATCAAAGTCACTGTCAATAACACTACCTTTTCGGAGGGTCCCTATCAACACCCTCTCTTGCATCAAATCGAGAGTTTTACCCGGATCCAGCCGGTCCCTGTGCTCGGGGATCATAAAATAGAAACGCAGCCCAAAGACAAGCGCATCAAAAAGCGTCACAATACCGGCCGCAATCTTGCCCTGCATGAGTCTTCTTCTGGCGCCGCGGATATGCAGCCGCGCCCTGAGCAGTGCACCTTCGGCACTGTCAAAGCTCTCCTTCGTGTTCATCAATCCGGCATGCGGCATACGGTCAGCGCGCCTTCTGCGGTTTCAGTGCCTCCACATCGTATTTCCCTGCAGGCATCCTGTGGGCGAACACCTCCGGGAATGAAAATGCGGCTCCGTCTTCTATCTTTTTCGTTCTCGCTGAAATGCCCAGTTTCCACGCTCCATCCTTAGGGAGTCCCGTGTTCGATGCAAGATATAATCCACCTCCCTTTTCCGTAACCTTCAGAGGGGCTTCAATACCGGTAACCGTCACCATGACCTTTGCATCTTCAACATCCTCGTCATGGCTGTCATGTATCACAATACCGATCACATCCTTGCCTATCTTATACTCCTTTTCATCGAGCAGGACCTCGATGCTTACCTGCCCTTTCTCTGATATGGCAAAAAGCGTTTCATTAAAATGTTTCGTGAATTTTGCCGCCGACTCATGCTTGCCAGAATGTCCATAGACAAGCGCTGAACAGATCAAAACTATCACCCCAGCCAAGAGTATCCCTTTCATGGTGCCTCCCGTTTCATGACTGTAATGGCCTCTTTAAAAAATCTGATCATGCTTGACGCATGTCCGATTCGCTGATAGACTTCAATTAAATATATTATAGAGTATTTTGGGCTGATGAGAACGTTCATTCGGTCCAAAGGGAGGTCACCATGTCAGCAATGCTTGAACACAGAACAGAAGGATCACTTCAGGCAACAGCAATTCGCACAATGCTCATTTCACTCATTCTGCTGCTCGTGCTGCCTGTTACATCATGGGCCCACGGATTTGCAGGCAAAAGGTTCTTTCCGACCACGCTGAGTGTCGAGGACCCCTTTGTGTCTGATGAACTCTCATTCCTTTTTAATCACATACGGGAGGACAGTGTCACAAAAACGACATCTCTTGGCATCGACTATGCCAAACGCATCACGCCGCACTTCGGCGTCTCTATCGGCAGCGAGTACCAGAATATTGATGTGGCTCATGAAGGTTCGGAAAGCGGCTTTGGAAACCTCGAACTCGGCATAAAATACCAGTTCTTTACGAGTGAACTGCATGAGACAATACTTTCTGTCGGCGTCGGCGCAGAGATCGGCGGGACCGGTTCAAAGCGCATCGGGGCAGAGTCTTTTTCGATAATCTCCCCTGCTCTTTTTTTTGGCAAGGGGTTCGGCGATCTGCCCGATTCGGCGAAATATCTGAGGCCATTTGCCATCACCGGGGTTATCGGCCCAAACTTCGCGACAAAGAGTAAGGTAGTCACATATGTTACAGACGAGGCAACTGGAGAGACCGAACGGGAAGTGGAACAGATTCCGACCACCCTCAGTTGGGGCATCACGCTGCAATACAGTCTCCAGTATCTGCAGTCATTCGTAAAAGATGTCGGCCTCGGCGCTCCGCTCAACCGCTCGGTCCTTCTGCTTGAGTTCCCGATGGAGACCTGCCTGAACCGAGGCTGCAGCGGAGAAACAACAGGTTATGTGAACCCAGGCATCACGTGGGTTGGCAAGACCATGCAGTTTGGCATTGCTGCCCAGATCCCGATCAACGGGCGTTCAGGAAATCACGTGGGCGTCATCGGCCTGGTCCATTTCTTTCTCGACGACCTGTTTCCAAAGAGCATAGGAAGGCCGGTATTGCCGTGAGTGAGATCCCATGCCCTGCCGGAGTCTGATATACGCAGTCATATCTGTCCTTGTCCTGGCAGCATTGCCTCGCGCTTCCTACGGCCATGCGTTCCCTGATCACGCTGAACCGCGCGTCGGTTCAACTATTTCGGCGGCACCAAGCCAGGTCCGTATCTGGTTTACCGCAGCATTGGAGCCGGCCTTCTCAACGATCATTGTGCAGAATGCTGCGTCGAAAAAGGTGGACAAGGGAGACGGCAGGGTAAATCCCGCCGATCCTACCCTGCTCGAAACCAGCCTGCCCACTCTTTCATCGGGGACCTACAAAGTGATCTGGAATGTTGCCGCCCGTGACGGCCACAGGACCATCGGTGACTTCACCTTTGTAATTAAATGAGCGCTTCATCATGATGCAGGTCTTTTTGCATACAGCCGGGACGTTTGTTGACCTTGCAGCACTGGCTGCAGTGATTGGTATGGCCTGGTGCATCCTGACCCTGTCGCCGGGCAGGTCAATTCCGGAGATCACAGCCGCCCGCATGCACCGGTTTCTGATTGCAAGCCTGGTTCTCCTGCTAATGAGCAGTATCGACAGCCTTATACAACGCGCTCTCGAGATGAGCGGCCTTGGTGTCCTTTCCGTTGTTCCACTGCTTCCGACCGTTATATTCAAGTCGCACTACGGAAGTATGTGGATGATCAGGATTGCAGGACTTTTTGCAGCATTGGTTACCGTCATTGCCGGGAGGCGCTGGTCTGGCACCCGCCTTTTCGGTATTGTCCTGTTCTGCTCTGCAGCACTTATCGCCTTCAGCAGAAGCGCATCAGGCCATCCTGCTGACTTCGGTGATCTGAGCAGCCGGCAGATCGCAGACTGGCTTCACCTTCTGGCAGTATCCTGCTGGGCAGGAACACTCCTTGCATCTTTCTATCTCTTCGCTCCCTCACAGGCAAGATCGAATCAGGGTGACATTCCTTTCATTGAGGGGATTGCCGACCGGTTCTATCTGTCGTTTGGCCCTTTGCTGGCAATCCTCGTTGGAACCGGCATATATACTGCCAGGGCAACGGTCGGCAGTCTTCAGGGCCTTGTAACAACAACCTATGGCAGACTCCTTTTTGCTAAACTTGCGATCCTTGCGATCCTCGCTCTTCGTTCTGTCATACCGCCCTCCCGCGGCAATGACGATGCGGGTTATTTAATGACTTTTTTAAAGAGGTCTCGGATCGACGCAGTGCTGATGACCTGGATCCTGCTGATCGTTTCCCAGATCGTGCATACAATCCCGGCAGTTCATCAGGCCCATTTGGCTCAGGCTGCGGAGCCTCAGGACACTGCAAAAGAAGGGGAGCAGCCGCTTGTCACACTTGCGACCGACCCGCCCAGGATCATTGCAGGAAGCCCGGTGCGCATGACCGTCAGTCTCAGGGATCATAATAACAGACCGCTGCAGGGCATCGAACTTTCCCATGAACGCATACTCCATGCGATCATAATCAGCAGGGACCTGAGTTTTTTTGCCCATATCCATGCCGAGGATATAGGCCCTGTAACCGCCTCGATGCTGAAGGAGGCTGTCCTGCCACTGCAATTTACGTTCCCACGGCCGGGCGAGTATCTCATGGGATTGGATTTTGCCGCAAACGATGAGTCCTTCAGCAAGACTGTCCCGGTCATGGTTGCCGAGGCCCCTGCCATGGGCAGTCCGGCTGTCGACCTCAGCCGTATAAAGATTTTTGGTGATTACCATGTCAGCCTCGAACTGCCGCCAGGCGGAGCCCGGGCCGGTACGGATACGCTGCTGCGCTTTGTGATACAGAAAAACGGTAAGGCAGTTACCGATCTCGAGCCATATCTCGGGGCATCAATGCATCTGGCAGTGGTTTCTATTGACCGCAAGTCATTTATCCATGCCCACGGAGAGTTGCCGGGAGAGGGCCATTCCCATCAGGACCATCTGCATGCTGCAGCCCCGGCAAAATTCGGACCGGAGATCGATGCCGATCTGGTCATGCCTGTTAAGGGTATCTATAAAATCTTCAGCCAGGTGCAGCATAAGGGGAAGGTCCTGCTTTTCGACTTCATGATTGAGGTTCAGTAACCAATACAGCGCTCTAGCACTGATAAGGGCATTTTCAATAGATTGAAAGGAGAGATCACAATGTCAGAACAGAATGGTAAGCAGCTGGCTCAACTGTTAAACAGCAGGATGCAGGAGATCAGGATGCTTTGCGAAGGACTGAGCGAGGAGACCGCCTCGAAGTCGCCTGCAGGCAGATGGTCGCCCAAGGAGATCATCTCACATCTCATCGGCCCTGAGGGCGGCAGTTTTCTGCCCCTGCTCAGGCTCGCACTTGTGCAGGAAGCGCCAAGGCTGGACATCGAGGCAGAAAACCCGTTCTTTACTAACAGTCGTGCCGCGATGAGCATGAAGGAACTTTTGTCGCTCTGTGAAAAGGAATACCGCGATATCGCTGATTTTCTTGAAGGCCTCTCAGACGATCAGCTTAAGCGGGAGCTCTATGTCCCCCTGTTTAAGGACTTGCCGCTTACCGATCACCCATCGCTGGCAGTCTTCATTTCGGGAGTGGGCGGTTACCATATGGAGTTTCATATTAACCATATGAAGGAGATCCTCAAAGAGCTCGGGGCTCCTGACGCCTCTGTTTAAAGAAAGATTATTTGAAGGAGGACTGAAATGGGCTTTAAATCAATCTGCTTAGTCAGTCTGGCATTCTTATGGATCAGTTCAATCGCATACGGCCAGACGTCTTTCAGTAATAAGGATCTGGAACGCTATAAAACAAAGTCTGATAGCGGGCAGGGTGCAGATTACGATTCATCCAAGCAGGGATCGGAAACAAATTTCTCCAGGGAAACTTCCGGGGATTCTGATAAGGATTATTGGTGCAGACAAGGCCAACAGGCAAGGTCGGAAATCTCGACTGCCAACCGTAACGCCGCTGCCGCCCAGGAGCAGTATGATGACATTCATGCCCGTTTCATGACCAGGAATACGAAAATACGGATTCAAAAAGGAGAGGTTGACGACGCCAGGAGGAAGCAGGATGAAGCTATCGAGGAAGTCGATCGGGCAAAAAAAGCTCTTGAACAATTAGAGTCAGAGGCGTTCAGAAATGGAATTCCTCCTGGCTGGCTGAATTGCAATTTCAACTGAGGCCGATGAGACATGCCGGCATATAAGGGCATCTGGCTTGGGAGATATCGCACATAACGAACAGCATGAATGGAGGCATAGCATGACAAAAGAGACCTTATCCGTAAAGATCGGTTTCCTCAGGGCCGGCTGGTGGCTCATCCACGTTGGGGGGATCGCCCTGGTATATATTCTCGGACATCTGGCGGGGAACTAACATGCTCAAATACTTCATGCGCTATAAGCCGGGCTGGTGGGTCCTTCATATCGTAGTGGTCGCGTTGACCTTCTATATCGGAAGCATCGTCACCTTCAGGTTTTAGGACGAGAGATGAAAAAAAACACTCTGCTGACCGCCCTTTTCCTGTTGGCTGCATCAGGCCTGATGCTCCATCTCAGGATCCATTTTTTCATAGTCCCTGACAAACTGCATCCGGGCGAATATATCTTTGACGGCACAAAACTGCTCGCTTCCCTCTTGCCGCTGATCGATGTCGTAGTGGTAACCGCCCTCTTCTTCCATAGAAAGACCGCAGTATATGGCTATCTCTTAAACGGTCTTATCGTGATCTACGGCACGGTAATCATGGCCCATTACAGCATTGCAGAGATACTGGCAAAGTCGATCCCGTTTCCAGCCATGCTGCTTAAGTCAACCCTGCCGGATATCGGGATTGCATGGGCCGACTTTTTCGTTGGTAAAGCCTTGTATGACCTGCATATGAGAGGCGGAAGCGCCCCTTCACCTAAAGATTAAGACCGATTGCTGATCGGAACAAATCTGATAAACTAACTGTCTAATGAAATGACGGACATTAACCTGAGACATAAAGACGAGGACCGGGAGCTCGTGGCCCTCTGCCTGAAGGGTGATGTTGACGCATTTGAAATATTAGTGAGGAACTATCAGAAAAAAATGTTCAACATTGCATACCGCATAACAGGCAGCTTGGAAGATGCCTCTGAAGTCGTTCAGGACGCCTTTTTCTCTGCCCATAAAAACCTGAAAGACTTTCAGCAGAAGTCGCGTTTCTCTACGTGGCTGTACAGCATAACCGTAAACACCGCAAAGAACAGACTGGCTCAAACTGTTACAAGAAGGGCCCACGAGCCCCTTTCCTGTGACGACCCCCTTTACCCTGACAGCAATCAAAAGAGTATTGACCCCCCATCAGATGATCCTTCTGCACTGGACTGCCTGATAAGGAAGGACCAACAAAAGGGCGTACAGGAATGCCTCAACGGTCTTGAGCAGGATTTCAGGGAGGTGCTCATTTTGAGAGACATTCAGGGTTTTGCATACACAGAGATAGCTGATATGCTGTCCCTCGCAGAAGGCACCGTTAAATCAAGGCTCTTCAGGGCCCGCGATGCTATCAAGGGCTGTCTGAAAAAACTGCTGGGAGATTGGTAATGGACTGCGGCGATGCCAGGAAAATAATTAATGAGTATATTGATGGCAACAGCCCTTCCGGACAGCAGGCTTTGATCGAAGAGCACCTCCGGTCATGCAGGGACTGCGCAGCGTATGCAGCTGATATTAAAAAGACGATCGAAACACTTCATACACTGGATGAGATTGAGCCGCCCGCATGGCTGACCGCAAAGGTGATGAATAAAATCCGGGCAGAGGCAAGACCGAAGAAGGGATGGAGAGAATGGCTCTTTTTCCCGCTTCATATCAAACTGCCGCTTGAGGCATTTGCGGCAATACTGATAACCGTGGCTGCCGTCTTTATCTATAAGAGCATGGGGCCTGAGCTTAGGCAAATGGAGATCCAACCTCAGGCTCCTGTTGTAAAAAGCATGCCTGCTGAGCCGGAAAAAGAGCTGCAGAAGCCTGAGATACAGAAAAAAAGCATACAGCAGCCGCAGCGTCTTGAGGAAGAAGCGAAACACAAAGACAACGCCGCTAAGACTGAGACGCGTGAGCTCTCTACCCTGAAAGAAGAAAAGCCCGTTGAACAGCAAGCTCCTGCTCCGATCACCTCTGCTATTCCTGCCCCTGCTTCCTCTTTTGCGCCGGCTCCAGCCCCGCCATCTGCAATGCGGCGTGCCGAAACAGGCAAGGCAGCAGGAATGGCATCCAGAGATGAGGCGATGCAAAGGGTTGCGCCAGCAGCACCGCGTTCTGAACTCTCGGCAGAGAAGAAGGCAGCCGTTCTTACCACTATTACCTTAGCGGTCAGAGAGTTGGATACTGCGAAAAAAGAGATCGAGGCATACATTGCCAAAAGCCATGGAGAATTGAAGGTTAGCGAAGAGTCTGAGTCCCGTATCATCCTTACAATAAAGCTCGATCCTTCAAAAAACCCCAACTTCCTTGCGCACCTGGGCAGCCTCGGCAGAATAAAAGAAGACCTCAGGGTCTTATCGCTGCAGGGCGGATTATTTAAACTAATCATTGAAGAAGCATCGTCAGGGAGAGGATTCCCCCGGTAATGAAAAGACTTCTGACATGCCGGTATCATAATCTCAGCCAACATAGAAAGAGCAGAGAAAGCTACAAAGTCTGATGCAATATGTTTTTTTCGCAACAGATACTCAGCATCTTTTTTCGCTGCTTTTTTCTCTTGACCTCACGATATCATCCTGATACAGTTAATTTATTTTTGACAGGATTATGATTTCGGGGGAGGGACGAAAGCATAATTTTTGAAGTGCTAAATATAACTGATACTGTTGTTTTTGCAGGCCGTATATGAAAACGCGGTTGATCCTCAAACCAGGGCAACACGGAACCAAAAGGCTCGTTGAAAAATACGGTGATTCGCTGCTGTGCGTTCGTTTCAAGTATGATACGGAGAAGAAGCAGCGGATAAAGACAGTCGAGCTGATTGTCGAAAAGACTGAATGGACACCGCCTACGCCTCGCTATGCGGCAGACACTATTGTCTTCCTGCACATTGAAGCCTCAGACATGCCAATGCGGTTGAAAGTGAAAGAAGCAGGTGGAAGATGGAATCCGGAAAAACGGTTGTGGCTTGTGAATTACGGCAAAATCGCAGGCACACCACTGGAAAAGCATATGCAGGTATATGCTTCTTGATGGACACGTACAATGAAAAAGCATCTACAAGTATATACAAACTTCCTATCTACAGGTAGATGGAACCATATACCTGTAGATGCATCCATATATATGTATATGGAAACGTGTAACTACATAATAACTGGTTAGTTTTGGGAGACCCAGAATGTTTGAGCAAAAACTATGGGAGTTGGTACGCGAAGAGATAAGCCCCACTGATTTTGAAAAATGGGTATATGCGACCCCGGCTATCGAACAAGAACTCGGGCCAGTTGATTATTTGAAGCTTTTGGAGTGCAACTTCTCAAACATAACAGACATATTCAGTGCACTTGATTCATGGTCGGAAAAAATGTATGGATCGCCGAACGTAATTGCGTGCCATAATCATGTGGCATCGATCAGCAAAAAAGTTCTTGAGCGTGACGTTGATTTTGTCCTTGGCGTCAGAGAGATCATTGCAGCTGCACCCGAGGGAGATGCTAACTGGAATGATGATGACTGGCTGGAGTTATTGCTTATTTCCGATCATGCTGATATGTATCCAATTGGCGTTGAAAAGTCTTTGGTGAGTAAAGAACGATGGGAAAAAACTATTTTATTCGATCATCAAATGCGGCAAGAAGGCCAAGGATACTGCAATAAGATTCTGGCGCGGTACGGTAGGCCGCCGCAACAACGGGTCAGAAGTAACTATCGATGACGATTCTAACCATTCGGCTCGAGAGGGTCGCGAAAACCGCGCCCCTCAGCCGAGCCGTTATGAATATGAAAGAAAATCTATAAACGGCATAAATGATGATACAAAAAAAAGATAATAGCTCTATCACTAGGCGGCCCAACTCGACTCTGGCATTACTTCCAATATTTGTTGGCGCTGTCGTTTTTCTAGTTACTAAGGCTGCGGGGTGGGTATGGTTTTGGTCATTAGAAAGAAGAATGCCGAAAGGGGGATCTCTGCTTTCGTAGTTGGTTACGTCATCGAAGGACTATTTCAGATTATTCCTTTTGTAGCAATTACGATTATTATTAAACGCTTAGTTGAAAAAGAAGCTAGAAAAACGGAAATATTTCTAAAACTGGTATGCATGCTGATACCCGTGTCTTTTATGACGGCCTATTGGCTTTTTAACCATATTGATCCATTTGCACGGGGGCTTCTTCTCTTTATTAACTTTGGTCTCGCTCTGATTGGGCTTCTGGTCGGTACTGTCGCTGACAAAACTTTGTCGGAAAAGATATTAAAAAAATGAATAACAAAGAATTCATAACAAACGCATTGAGAGGGACGGGGTAATAAACGCGATTTGTTTCGGCATTTGCCCTACACCCCGCCCCTCATGCTGGTCGTTCCCATCCGGCGCTGCGCGCCTGATGGGAATGCGGCGGTAAGCTGTGACTGCCTGTCCTCGGCGCGCAACGCGCCTGCGGGAACCAGGCAGTCAAGACAGACCGCTTCGCGGCAGTTTACCGCCGCATTGGGCGTCACAAACGCATGAATAATCCATCCTTCACGAGAAGAGACTTTTTGATCTCCGTTGCCAGCGCTCTAGCAACGATACCTGTCTTGTCTGCCGCAAGCTCTGAAGGCGAGCCTTCTTCCGTCGCCGATATTGAGGCGAGGGTGGGCGGGCGAGTAGGCGTTTTTGCGGTGGATACGGGAAGCGGCAAGGTATTGGCGCACAGGCCGGATGAACGCTTTGCGATGTGCTCGACATTTAAGTGGGTGCTTGCAGCAGCCGTTCTTGCACAGATAGAACGTAAGTTGTTGTCACTCGACGAACGTGTTTTGTACGGACAGGCTGATCTTCTGGCCTATGCCCCTGTCACCAGCAAGCATGCTGCCGAAGGCTTCATGACCGTGAGCGATTTGACCCGTGCTGCGATTGTGGTCAGTGATAATACGGCTGCAAATCTACTGCTTTCCAAATTAGGCGGTCCATCTGTTATTACAGAGTTTGCTCGGTCGTGCGGTGATGCTGTAACACGTCTCGACAGAAACGAGCCCACGCTCAATGCCAACGAGGCAGGCGATATCCGCGACACAACCTCACCTCGGGCGATGGCTACATTAATGAGTAAGGTTCTGTGCGGAGATCGCCTTTCATCTGCATCCCGCGATCTTCTGTTGCAATGGTTGCGCGACTGCGAAACGGGCCATGATCGTTTGCGCGCGAAGCTGCCCAAGGGTTGGCTGGTGGGCGACAAGACCGGCACCGGCGAACATGGAGCAGTTAACGATGTAGCAATCGCCATTCCCCCTGGTCGTTCTCCCATCCTTATTGCGGCCTTTCTAAGTGAAGGAAGGGCGGACCGCCCGGCTTTGGTCGCCGCGCACGCCAGTATCAGTCGCCTGGTAACACATCAGTTCGCATGACGATTGTCGTGTTACGCCCAATCGGGTAGCCGGGGGTAGTTACCCCCCGGCCCCCAAACCAACCGGCGTGCGGGTCTCCTCCAGAGGACAGGCGCACGGGGTATTTCGCAGATCCTTCGACTATCTCAGGATGGCAATTGACAATGATAAACAATAGAATATACTGAAGCGTGCGGCAATGCGTTTGACGCAGATAGACGGGGCCACAAGCCTTGATGATTTACGAATTCCACCCTCGAACAGGCTGGAGGCGCTGGCACATGACCGTGCAGGTCAATGGAGCATTCGTATTAATGATCAATGGCGTGTCTGTTTCCGCTTTGAAAAAGGCGATGCGTATGATGTTGAAATCGTTGATTATCACTGAAGGAGATACAGCTATGGTTAAGAATGGTTTGCCTGCAATTCATCCAGGAGAATTCCTGGCAGAAATCTTGGGAGAGATGGGTATATCTCAGGCTGAGTTCGCTCGCACTATCGGGGTATCGCCAATGCGGATTTCGCATGTAATCAAAGGCGATCGTCCAGTGACGGCAGAGCTGGCATTGTTGTTTGGTCGTGCGTTTAACCAGACGCCGCAATACTGGCTCAATCTTCAGGCCGCTTACGATATAAAAGTCGCGAAAGCGAGTATCGGTAAGCGCCTTGCTGGTATACATGCCCTCGCACATGCGTAATCATTCGCTGCGTAATGCCCGCGAATGATTCCAACCTGCCGGTCCACAGCTGCACTTCCCGGTTCCCCGTCGCCTGCGGCGCCGGGCCGCCCCTCAAGCTAAACGTGATTCCTGCAGATTGAATGTCCTATTTCCTGTCACGCGAGCTTGCCTGTGCCCGATGTTTAGATATCGTGAGTCCTTTCCCAGAAAGATTCTGGACGAGCCAAGAGTAAGTCGGACGAAGCCGCCGGAATGACAATGAGCAGGACATTTCTTTCGTATCTTCAAATAGTCAGCCAGCCATATACATGATAGAATGAAAATATTCGGGAACTTTTTCATACGCTCCCATGTCTAAAGCTGCAGGACCACAAAACAAATTCAGAGGAGGAGCATCATGAAGAAGATTCTTTTGATAGTTATCAGTCTGTTCTGTATTATCACAACCGGATTGCCGGCGTCAGCAGAAAAGGAACCTGCGAAGCTTCCGGGGCTTTCAACGGGCATCGAGGACCAGACAGGGATTGCGATCACAATCTACAATGTCAACCTTGGGCTTGTGAAAGACACAAGGCAGTTAAAGCTCCCGAAAGGCAGCAGTGAACTGAAGTTCATGGACGTTGCATCGCAGATCATCCCGACAAGCGTGCATATCAAATCCCTTATAAACAGCGACAGCCTCGGCGTGCTTGAGCAGAATTACGAGTATGACCTCCTGAACCCCCAGAGACTGTTAGATAAATACGTAG
Source organism: Nitrospirota bacterium (assembly GCA_016235245.1). Lineage (NCBI taxonomy): Bacteria > Pseudomonadati > Nitrospirota > Nitrospirota bacterium. Next base: position 85,315 of record JACRLO010000034.1, read on the forward strand.
GCAAAGAGGTGAAGCTCTATCAGAAGAACCCTTACTCTGAGCGGGAAGAGATCATTACAGCCACTCTGCTTTCGAACAACGGCGGGCCTATCTTCAAAATCAACGATGAGATAACCTTCGGTCACCCCGGGCGGATCATTTTTCCGGGCGTGCCGGAGAACCTGATCTCAAAACCGACTCTGGTATGGCTGCTCGAAAACAGCCTCACGACCATGCAGAAAGTCGAGGCATCCTATCTCACCAACGGCATAAACTGGCGCGCAGACTATGTTGTGACGCTCAATGCAAAGGACGATAAGGCAGATCTCTCGGGATGGGTGACTATTGACAACAAAAGCGGCGCAACATACAAAGATGCAAAGCTGAAACTTGTGGCCGGCGATGTTAACAGGGTGAAGGACGAAGTTGAATACAGACAAAAGCTGGGGCGCATGGCAGAGATGGCGGCCAGGCCAGCCGCACCGCAGTTCAAGGAGGAGGAGTTTTTTGAGTACCACATCTACACCCTTGAGCGTCCTTCGACCATAAAGGACAACCAGACCAAGCAGATCAGTCTGGTAAGTGCAGATTCGATACCGGTCAAAAAAGAGCTCGTCTTCCGTGGTGCAAACTATTACTACACCTCACGGTACGGTGATCCGATCACCAATCAAAAGGTAAATGTATTTGTCGAGATACAGAACAAAAAAGAACATAACCTCGGCATGCCCCTTCCCAAAGGTACGGTGCGGGTGTACAAGCACGACTCTGAGGGAAGCCTGCAGTTCGTGGGCGAGGACTCGATAGACCATACGCCAAAGGACGAAAAGATCAGGGTCAAGCTTGGCGATGCCTTCGACGTTGTCGGCACACGCAAGCAGATGGACTGGAAGAAGCTCGCCTCAGATACGTATGAGGCAAGCTTTGAGATATCGCTGAGGAACCACAAAAAGGAAGATATCGTGGTTAAGGTTATTGAGCCGATTCCGGGCGACTGGACCATGCTCAGTTCTTCTCATGAATATACAAAGGCAACAGCGTTTACGGCTGAGTTCAATATCCCTGTGCCAAAGGACAAGGAAGTGAAGCTCACCTATAGAGTGAAAATGAGATACTGACAAAGAGAGAGATACCGGTCATGTAATAAATAATGCGAGGGAGTGTCTTTCAAGGCACTCTCTTATCGCTAAAGCAGTTATTGCGGTAAACCGTTAAAGCGTGTTCAAATAAGCAATGAGGCTCTGCACTTCAATATCCGACAGATAGGAAAATGACGGCATGTCCTTAAACGGACTTCTGAGCTGCGAAGCGATATTTTCCGGGATGGCAGGCTTTCCGCTTACAGGCAGACGGGGGTTTTTTAGGATACCCTTATGACCCGGGCCGGTCAATGCCTTGTTGCTGAAGGGATCATGGCAGAAGGTGCATTTGTCTTCATAGAGTTCCTTTCCCTTCCTGATGCTTTCAGGATCGATCTTTGCGATCATGCCTGACTGTTCAGTGACAGCTGCAGTTCCCTTCCCGGCTGATCCGGCAACAGGGATTGCTTTACCGAACTTCGTAATCAGGAGGTAATATCCGGCAGAAGTGCTGATCATACAGACGCTGACAAAGGCCAGGATAAGGCCTGCGGTCTGAAGTCTTGCATAGAACTGCTTATACCATACAACCACAAGGACTTTAAAGCAGAGGATGGTCAGAACCGAGACCGCAAACACGGTATGGAAGATTGCCCTGACCGAAGGCTCAGTCTTCGTCCTAACAAGAAAACCGACGCAGAGATAGGTCAGTCCAAGGCAGAAAATGAGATAAAGAATGCCGTTTGCCTGATGCAATTTCCTGAGACTGTTCCGGCTGAACTTCTGCTCAGCCCTGCCGAACATCTCAAAGGCAGTAAAAATACCCGCAAGTGCCGATGCGAAAACAACCAGAGAGAGAAGAGATTTCAGAAGAAAAAACGGCATGACTCTCCTTCAAGCAACAAAACAGGTAAAGGACAGGGAAGGTTACGGGCATACATACCGGCCCTATTGCCCTCTCTCTGCCTTTACCCGCAGTTTCTATTTAGTAACCACCCGCTGCCTTCTTGGCCGGAGCCTTATCAGCTGGTTTCTCTGCTGCCTTCAAAGACTTGATATACGCAACCATGTCCTGCATCTCTGCAGACTTCAGATCAATGGCCTTGCCCTTGTTAGCTGCCACAATACATGCATTAACAGCCTCTTCCAGACTTTTCTGGGTTTTACCCATGATCTTGAACTCTTTTTTGTCAGCAGCCTTGCCCATGTCCTTACCGTTTGCATGGCAGTCATTGCAGGACTTGGAACCACCCGCAAATTTCTTGTCATTAAAAAGCGCCTTCCCTTTTACTGCATCACCCGCTGCAAAGGCAAACGAAAAAACCAGTCCAAGCACAACCAGAGAAAGCATCACAATCTTCGCAATCTTCATTATTTCTTCACCTCCCTTCGAATTACACGTTGTTCGTAGTTTACTACTCACCTCGGAAGGGTGCAACATATTTTCGAAGCAGGTCCTGTTTCTTGATTCCCTGTTCTTTTGATATAATGTTTGTATACTTCTAAACTATTTCGACAGACGGAGGAACCATGATCTCAAATGCTGTTGCAACCGCAATCAAGATGGAAACAGACGCCATTGCGTTTTATGAAGAGTCTGCCAATAGAGCTCACCATGCCTTTGGCAAGGAGATGTTCAGGGGCTTCGTAAAGGACGAGAAGAGGCATTTGGCCATGCTTCAGAACCTGTTCAAGGGTCTCGGACTTACGGAGAATTTCGCCAGCCCAAGGGAGGAGATCAAGACCGTTTTCAGCATGCTCAGGGACCAGATGATGCAGAGGGCAGAGGCCATTCAGAGCGAGATGGATGCGCTCAAGATCGCGCTTGAGATGGAAAAAGCAGGTTTTGATTTTTATCAAAAGGCCGCAGCCAACGCTCCTTCGCCGGAGGAAAAGAAACTTTTCGAGCGCCTTACGATTGAAGAGAACGACCATTTTTCTATACTCAATGAAACCTATACATTTCTTGAGAATACCGGTCAGTGGTTCATGTATGAAGAGAGAGGAATACTTGAAGGATAATCAGGATAAGGAGATTAAATCATGAAAGCTGTTCAGATAAAGCCGGATATCTATTGGGTTGGAGCAATCGACTGGGGGGTTCGTGACTTTCACGGCTATATAACCCCAAACGGCACGACCTACAATAACTACCTGATCGTTGACAGGGACATCACCCTCATTGACACGGTGAAACACGATTTTTCGGAGATCACGGTCGACAATATTAAAAGTATTATAGACCCATCACAGATAAAGAATCTCGTGATTAATCATATCGAACCTGATCACGTAAGCAGCATCGACAAGATCATGGATCTTTGCCCAAACGCGATGATCTACATCACGGACAAGGGGAAAAAGGGGCTTGACCGGCATTTTGATACATCAAAGTGGCAGTTTACGATTGTCAAGACCGGTGATACCCTCAGCACCGGAAAATATACGATCACGTTCCTCGAAACACCGATGCTGCACTGGCCGGACTCCAGGATGAGGTATATTAAAGAGGCAAAGCTCCTTCTCTCCCAGGACGCCTTTGGCCAGCACCTCGCAACCGCAGCCCGTTTTGATGATGAGTTTGTTGAATGCGCCTCACACTCGGATCTTTATGAAGCAGTAGTCGAGTATTATGCAAATATCCTGATGCCGTTTGGCAACCTCATCAAGAATAAAATCGCGGAAGTCCAGAAACTGGGACTTGATTTTGATATGATCGCTCCTGACCACGGCGTCATCTGGAGGGGAGCACCCGGAAAGGTCATTCAGGACTACCTTGACATGGCAAACGGCAAGGCAGCACTCAGAGTCGCTGTCATTTACGATACGATGTGGCACAGCACCGAACATATGACGTACCCTCTCATGCAGGGCATCCAGGACGCCGGCGTTGACTGCAAGATCATAAAGCTGCGGGCAACACCGATGAGCGTTGCGATCAAGGAGTTCTGGAAATCGCGCGGCTGCCTCATCGGCACTCCGACGCTGAACAATATCATGTTCCCGTCAGTTGCCGAATTTCTTACCCACCTTCGCGGCCTCAGACCAAAAAACCGCATTACAGGCGCTTTCGGAAGCTTTGGATGGGGAGGCGGCGCCGTGAAGGATGCATACGAAGATTTCAAGCGCATGGGTCTTGAAATCGTAGAGCCGGGCATTCAAGTCCAATACAGACCGTCGGCTGCCGATGATGAGGCGTGTTATGAGTTTGGAAAAGCATTTGCCCAAAAGGTAAAAGAATACCATTCGAAATTCTAGGTACTCAGGGTCTGCGAGAGGGAAGGCATGAGGACCTTCCCTCCTCCGCAATTCATCCAGCTTTATCCAACGATCCGCTGCAACCAGAGCTGCTCCTTCTGCTTTAATGCCTCAGTCGAATATCGAAAGGACCTTACGCCTGAAGATGCGCTAAACCTTCTCGATATCATGATGGATCTCGGCATACATAACCTTGACATTATGGGGGGTGAGCCGTTTCTGCTGCATTGGATGCCATCATTTATCCACGAGGCAGTCAACCGAGGGATCGTGGTGAATGTCAGCACCAATGGCAGCTTACCGGAAGTCATGGAAGCGTTCAGGGGACTAAATCATGAAAAGATCAATATCGGCATTTCACTTGAAGGCAGCACTGCTCATACGCACAACGGTCTGACCAGTGCAGCGCATTTTGAAAGGGCGGTATCAAGTATCAGCACACTTGTTTCGATGGGGTTGAACCCGGTCGTTAAAACCGTTGTAACCAAAGCAACCCTGCCCGACATTCAGCCCATTATACACCTGCTGCATACCATGGGCGTCAAACGCTATTACCTGATCCATATGGATCTTCTCTCAAAAAATGACAGCTCTCACCAGTCAGCCATCAGTTACCCGGATTTTCTGGATTTTTATTATGCGGTCAGATCTGCCAACAGAACCCTTGAGATAAACAGGGTAAATGCCTCGTGCTTTGAGAAGGGGTCTCTGGCAAAAGGCGTGCGCTGTGCAGGCGGTGTGCGAAAACTGGCAGTCATGCCGGATGGCTCGGTCTATCCCTGCAACCTGTTTCTGCATGCCCCTGAATTCAATCTCGGCAATATTTTCACCGATAAATTCACGACAATATGGAGCAGCCCAAAGCTCCGCTATTTTAGAACATTCGGGGGAAACAGCTGCAGGCTGAAGGCCTGCTCAAATTATGCGTCCTGCACCGGTGGATGCCCTGCACATGCCTTTTTTCATGGCAGGGGACTGCAGGGCACAGACATACGATGCACGGACAGGACTATTCCGTGATCTTCTTCCACCTTCTGTGGATCCAGAGCCAATCCGAAGGATATTTTTTTATGTATTCTTCTACCGGTTTTGAAAAGTTGATCGTATCGAGAAGAAGAGCGGTATCATTGTCATCGGTTGCAACCAGGGGAATCTCCTCCTGAATCTCGATATGATGCCCCTGCTCTGTTCTCCTGATAAAAAGCGGCAAAACAGCAGCTCCCGTCTTCCGGGCGATAACTGCAGGCGTTTTCATGGCATAGGCATTTTTACCGAGAAAATGAATGATAATGCCCTCAGATTTTACAACACTTTGATCCACAAGTAAGGCCACCGACTCGTTCTTCTTCAGTGATATGAGGAGCTGCTTGAGGGCTCCCTTTTTATAGATGATGCGGTTTCCATATTTTTCCCGTGTTCTTACGATAAACCTGTCTATGTATTCATTGTTCTGCTTTCTGGCAATGATACTGGCCCTGTCGACATTCATGGAAAGATAAGCAGCCATCAGCTCCCAGTTGCCGCAATGGCCCGTAATAAACATGATGCCCTTCCCCTTTTTTTGAGCCTTTCTGAAGTTCTCAACACCGGTCAGTTCGACCGTTCTGAATAGGGGGGCAGCAAACCCGTAATAGATTTTGTTCACTTCAACGACAAACCTGCCGAGATTCCGGAAATTGCGGCGGATTACCGCACGAGGATCTTCACTGAGGGTGATAGCTCCGCGCTCAATGGCAGCACGGAGGTTGTCGATTGCAATTGCTCTCCTGCTCTTCCAGAGCAGGTATATAAGCATACCAAGAAGATCTCCGACCCGGAGAGAAAGCCGGTAGGGCAGAACAGCAAAAGGGAACGTAGCAAGCACAAGAAATGAAAACAGAATAAATTGACGAACCCTTTTCATTTCCCGTTTTCTTCTTTGTCCTTATCTTTCTGATCGTCCTTCTTGTCTCTCTCCTTGAAGGCCTGCGCGATCTCTTCAAACCGTTTCATGACAAGGTGGCTGAGCGTTCCTTCGGGCCAAGTCCCATCATCGTTTAGTGCTCCCATCGCCATACCGGTAAAGAGCTCAATCCCTTCCTCCACCCGGTTGATAGCGTAAATGCTGAACTTGCCCTCCTTTACCGCATCAACGACTTCTGTTTTGAGCATGAGGTTATGCACATTTTTTTGCGGAATAACAACACCATGGGTCGCGTCAAGACCGCGCACCTTGCAGAGATCAAAGAAACCCTCAATCTTCTCATTGACCCCTCCGATAGGCTGCACATCGCCATGCTGGTCCATGGAGCCGGTAATCGCAAGATTCTGCCTCAGAGGAACACCGGCAAGACTGCTCAGAATGACATAAAGCTCTGCACAGGATGCACTGTCACCCTCGACCATATCATAAAGCTGTTCAAAGGTTATGGATGCAGAAAAACTGATCGGCTTTTTCGCCGCATACGTACTGGAGATGTAGCTGCTGATGATCAGGATCGCCTTTTCATGGATCTTGCCGCTCATCTTCGTCTCGCGTTCAATATTGACAACGCCGGCCTTGCCGGTAAAGGTCTTTGCCGTAATCCTCGAAGGTTTGCCGAACATATAATCACCCATGTCCAGCACTGCCAGTCCATTAATCTGTCCGATCTTTTCGCCCTTCGTATCAACGATGATAGATCCCTCAACGATCATTTCCTGGATACGGTCCTCGATTCTGCTGTTCCTGTAGACCTTCTCCTGAAGCGCCATTTCAACATGCCCGTCCTGAACAACAGGACTCCCGGCCTTCTTTGCCCAGTAGTTCGACTCCCTGATGAGGTCCGTCACCTCGCTGAACTGGGATGACAGTTTCTTCTGATGGCCGGCCAGGCGGGCACCGTATTCAACAACTTTGGAAACACCAGAGCGGTCAAAGGGCAGCGTCTTTTCTTTTTTCGATGTGCTTGCGATAAAGGCGGCATATTTCTGGACCGTCTCCGCATTGCTGTTCATCCTGCTGTCAAAATCAGCCTTAACTTTGAAAAGTTCGCGGTATTCGTCATCTGCGTTATGAAGCAGGTAATACAGATACGGCGTCCCCACAAGAATGACCTTTACCTGCAGCGGGATCGCCTCAGGCCGCAGCGTCGTGGTCGAAATCATCCGGTATTGTTCCCATATGTCTTCGATACGAACTTCTCCATTGCGTATCGCCCTCTTCAAGGCGTCATAGGAGAACATGTTGCGGAGGAGATCAAGCGCATTAATTACGATGTACCCGCCATTGGCCTTATGGAGCGAGCCGGCCTTGATCATCGAGAAGTCCGTGGAGGCAACACCGTATTGGAACTTGTATTCAAGTCTGCCCAAAAGGTTGAAGTAGGTCGGATTGCTCTCGTAGATACAGGGCGCGCCCGAAGTCTCCTTATTGTTGACCAGGACATTTACTGCGTACCGGGTAAAGGTCGGCTCACTCTTTGGCGCACGCATGAACGGCAGAGGCGGTGTCTGCTCCTCCTGTCCCTTAAAATCATCGAGATGCTCCAGAATATCCTCGGTCATCTCGGAAAGATAGGCGAATATCTTCTCCTGGGATTCGTATTTATGCTTCAGGTCATCCGTCATATGACCAACCACGGAAAGTGCTGCCTCGCGTTCAAGTTTGGCAAGGAGAATTTTGAGGTTCTTCTCCGCATCCCGCACTTCACGCACAACGTCGTTCAGCCTTTCCTGGAGCGCCTTTCCGATCTCGTCTATCTTCGCCTTTATCGGCTCATCAAGAGCCTCATATTCTTCTTCGGTCAGCGGTTCTCCGGTCTTCTTTATTGGCACGATCATAAGGCCGCTTACGCTCTTACGGATCGAAAAACCCTTGGACTTGGCATCTTCATCAAGTGCCGAGAAATATTCTTTCTGCTTCTGCTGAAATGCCTCGATCGTCTGGTTCCTCTGCTTTTCGTATTCTTTGGATTCAAATATCTTCGGAATTTCGAGTCTCAGCGTTTTAACAAGCTCTTCCATGTCTTTATGAAACAGCGATGCCATGCCGGGTGGCAATGAAATGGCAAGAGGCACATCAGTATCCTTAAAATTATAGACATAGCACCAGTCAAGCGGCACCGGCTCATCAGCCGCCTTCTTGCTGAGAAAAGCCTTAATGGTGGTCATCTTTCCTGTGCCGTTTTCGCCCAGCAGAAAAATGTTGAACCCGCTGTTTTCAAGGTTCAAGCCAAAGTCGATAGCCCGCAGCGCGCGTTCCTGACCAATCGTCTCAATCGCTTCAGGGAGTTCGTCCGTAGTATTGAACGCAAAGACGGAAGGGTCGCAACAGTGGTAGAGTTCTTCAATAGTGAGCGGTTTTAACATGCCGTCCTCCAAGGATACCCCTCACCCACCCCTCTCCCCAAGGGGGCGAGGGATAATAAGTTTCCCTCCCTTGAGGGGAGGGAATAAGGGAGGGTGATATTTTCATAACCCATAGCAAGTTTTAGCGACAGAAGGGAAAAAGCTTATTTCTTCCTCAAAGCGATCTTGTTCAGGGCATTGATGTACGCCTTGGCAGCAGCAACGATAATATCCGTGTCAGCGCCCTGGCCTCGTGCATTCTTGCCGTTTTCTTCAAGGGTAACCACAACTTCGCCTAACGCGTCGGTGCCGCCGGTGATTCCCTTTACTTCGAATTTCAGAAGATTGCTCTTTGTCTTCGTCATGCCGACAATCGCTTTGTATGTCGCATCTACAGGACCGTCGCCTTTGGCCGTCTTCTGGACAGACCGGCCCCGTATCTTCATTTTAACTGTTGACTTCGGAACCACTCCCATACCACTGGCCACCTTCAGGTCCATCAGCCTGAATACCGCAGGGATCTTCGAAAACTCCTCGGTCACAAGGGTTTCAATGTCCTCGTCAAAAATCTCTTTCTTCTGGTCTGCCAGATGCTTGAACTTCACAAAAGCACTCTCAATATCTTCCGGCGCCAGGTCATAGCCGAGTTCGTGGAGGCGGCTCTTGAAAGCATGACGTCCCGAATGTTTGCCAAGGATCAATTCTGTCTGTTTCAGGCCGATATCTTCGGGCCTCATGATCTCGTAGGTCATCTTTTCCTTGAGCAGTCCGTCCTGATGGATGCCTGATTCATGGGCAAAGGCATTTGCGCCGACAATCGCCTTGTTAGCCTGGACATGCATGCCGGTAATTCTGGTCAGCAGTCTGCTTGTCCTGATGATCTCTTTTGTATTGATATTCGTCGTAGCCTTATAGAAGTCCTTCCTTGTGGCGAGATTCATCACAACTTCTTCCATGGAGCAGTTGCCGGCGCGCTCGCCAATACCGTTGATCGTGCATTCAACCTGCCCTGCGCCGTTACGAATCGCCGCAAGCGAGTTGGCCACCGCAAGACCAAGGTCATTGTGACAGTGCACGGCTATAACTGCACTGTTGCCGATCTTCTCTTTAATCGCCTTGATCATGGCTCCGAACTCTGTCGGCGTGGTGTAGCCGACCGTATCGGGTATATTCACGGTCGAAGCGCCGGCTTCGATTACGGCCTGGACAACATCGATAAGATACGGAAGCTCTGTGCGCGTTGCGTCCATAGGAGAAAACTCGATATCCTCCGCAAGACTTCTTGCAAGCCTGACCATGGCGACCGAACGCTTGAGCGCCTCCTCGCGGCTTACCCGAAACTGATATTTCAGGTGGATATCAGAGGTCGAATGAAACGTATGGATGCGATGCCTAGGCGCATCTTTGACCGCTTCCCAGGCCCTCCTGATATCTTCCTCTTTTGCCCGGGCCAGTCCGGCAATTATGGTGCCCTGCACTTCATTGGCAATACGCTTGACTGCAGCGAAGTCACCTGGGGAGGCTATCGGAAATCCGGCCTCAATGACATCGACTCCGAGTTTAACCAGCTGTTTTGCCATCGAAATCTTTTCGTCGACGTTCATCGAACAGCCTGGTGACTGCTCTCCATCGCGAAGGGTCGTATCGAATATCCTGATCGTTCTCATCATTGCACTCCTGTTGATCCTGGTGGTTGTTCCTGCTTCTGCCTCTGCCTTCTTATAAAGAGAATGCTATTTTCAATTATACCCCAAAAGAGGTACACCATCGCAAAAACAAAAATTGCCGTGGACGGGTGAATCAGCATCACAAACAGGATCATCACAAAAACAATGAGCATCCAGAAGGGCTTCTTCTCCTTGAAGTCCACTTCTTTTATCCCGTGGTATCTGAGCGTGCTGACCATCAGGAGCGCTAAAAAAATCGTAAGCAGGAGATATATGACATGCTTGCCGGGAATACCGTCCCAATGCACATAATAAAAGATTATTACGGAGGAAAGGATAGATGCAGCTCCGGGGATCGGCATACCCTTGAAGGCCTTTGAACCAGGGTTTCCGGTCTGGACGTTAAATCGCGCAAGTCTGAGCGCTCCGCAGGCAACGAACAGGAATGCAGCGGCCCAGCCAAGCCTGCCATAGGACATGAGCGCCCATTTATACATCATGACGGAAGGTGCGACCCCAAACGCGACCAGATCGGACAGTGAGTCAAGTTCAACGCCGAACCGGGTAGTCGTGTTTGTCATCCGGGCAATCCAGCCGTCCAGTCCGTCAAAGATATTAGCAAGAAGTATCGCCCAGGCAGCGTAAAGAAAATTGTCGTTTATGGCAGACATGATGGCATAGAAGCCACAGAACATGCCGCAGAGCGTAAGGGTGTTCGGAAGAAGATATACACCCTTTTTCGGCTGCTTTTCGCCGTGCTGTTTATGTACTGCTTCCATGACTGCTACCCCCTGAAATCTCGCCGAGGACCGTCTCTCCGGCCTTGACCATATCACCCAGCCTGATCTTTATCAGCGTATCCTTTGGAAGATAGATATCAACCCTTGAACTGAACTTAATCAGTCCATAGCGCTCCCCCCGCCGCAAGCTGTCTCCCTCAGTCTTCCTGCAGACAGCCCTGCGGGCAACAAAACCCGCAACCTGCCTCAGCAATAGATCTCCGTATTGCGTTTCATACACCATATCTATATGCTCGTTCTGCAGCGAGGCCTCGTCCTTATAGGCAGCGAGGAATTTTCCCTTCACATGCTGAACGTTCTTTACCCTGCCGTCGCAGGGCACGCGGTTCACATGCACATTAAAAGGGGACATGAATATGCTTATCTGCTTTACGTCGGCATGGAGATGCTCATTCTCAAACAGGTCCTTTATAACAATGATTTTCCCGTCAGCAGGCGCAACAAAGACATTGTTCCCTTCAGTCACGGAACGCTCGGGATCTCTGAAGAAATAGAACATGAAAAGGGTCAGGAAAACGGGAATGACAGCAATGCCGGGTCCGCCGATCCAGAACAGAATTCCGGAGACGGCAGCAAAGAAGATAATGAACGGATAGCCTTCAGAAGCGAATTTCATGGTATCAAGAAGCAGTGGCCAGGGTTGGAGCTCTTATTCCCCCAACTCTGGCCACCGCAAAATTAGGCCTTTGACTTATCGACCAGTTTGCCCTTCTTGAGCCAGGGCATCATGGAACGGAGTTTGCCTCCAACCTCTTCGATCTGGTGCTCTTCGCCTTTCCGGGTAAGCGCATTAAAGGTAGGTTTGTTCGCCCTGCACTCAAGCATCCATTCCTTTGCGAAAACGCCGTCCTGGATCTCGGTGAGGATCTTCTTCATCTCTTTCTTTGTATCCTCCGTAACCACCCTGGGGCCGCGGGTAAGGTCGCCATACTGAGCGGTATTGCTGATCGAATAGCGCATATTGGATATGCCTCCCTCGTAAATGAGGTCTACGATAAGCTTCACCTCATGCAGGCACTCGAAATACGCCATCTCAGGGGCATAGCCCGCCTCGACCAGTGTCTCAAAACCTGCCTGGATGAGAGAGGTAACGCCGCCGCAGAGCACTGCCTGCTCGCCAAAAAGGTCAGTTTCTGTTTCTTCCTTGAACGTCGTCTCAATGATGCCGGCCCTGCCGCCGCCGTTAGCAGAGGCATACGCAAGGGCAATGCTCTTGGTATTCTTGGAAGGGTCCTGATGGACTGCGATCAGACAGGGGACGCCGCTGCCTCTGGAATATTCTGCCCTGACCAGATGCCCCGGTCCCTTCGGTGCTGCCATGAAGACATTCACATGCGCAGGCGGCACGATCTGGCCGAAATGGATATTGAAGCCGTGGGCAAATGCAAGGTAGACGCCCTTCTTCATATTAGGCGCAATTTCGTTATTATAGATGTCAGCCTGATATTCATCAGGGAGCAGGATCATAATCACATCGGCGATCTTTGCCGCATCTGCAGGGGTCATCACCTTGAAACCGGCAGCCTTTGCCTTGTCCCAGCTTGAGCCTTTCCTTACGCCGATGGTTACATCCATGCCGCTTTCTTTCAGGTTGTTCGCGTGAGCATGCCCCTGACTGCCATATCCCATGATAACGATCTTCTTTTTCTTCAGCACTCCAGGATTTGCATCTTTATCGTAATAAACTTTTATCATACTTCCTCCTTAAGATTTTTCTTTATGGTTTGGTGAGTTAGAGCCCATATTATAGAATAAATACGCGGATTTTTCTATTTGCCGAATTATCGCGGCAATTGCGTCTTCAGTTCAGAGATTCTTTTATTCATTACTGGATGGATTTTTTCCGGTGCGATCTCCATAAGAGGCACCAGCACAAAATCTCTTTCATGCCGATGAGGATGAGGAATCTTCAGATCAGCCGAGTCAATGATCCTGTCGTCATACAAAAGGATATCAAGATCAATGACGCGTGGCCCCCAGTGTGCAGTCTTTTCTCTGCCCATCGCTCTCTCTATGTTTTTCAGGAGAAGGAGAAATTCTTCAGGTCCAAGATCTGTCCCGGCCTCAATCGCAAGGTTGATAAAATGCGGCTGTTCCGTTACGCCCCAGGGCTCTGTCTCGATCATGGAGGACTGCTTAGTAACCTTAACGCCGCGGTTTTTAAGCAGTCTGATTGCCTCCAGACAGTTTTCCTGCCTGTTGCCGAGATTCGATCCTATGCCGATAAAGACAATCGACACTGCCGGTTACAAAACCTTCCGTATCCTCTCAACCGCCTCTTTCATGCGCGCAGCAGGGACAGTCAATGCAAACCGTATATATCCTTCTCCGGGGGCACCGAAACCGTTGCCGGGTGTGCCTAACACTCCAGCCTTATCGAGCAGATGCGCAACAAAGGACGAGGAATTATATCCCTGAGGAACTTTCGTCCAGAGATAAAAGGACGCCTTTGGCTTGATCACTTCCATGCCGAGGTCTTTGAGCCCTGCATAGAGCACATCTCTTCTTTCCTGATACGTGTCCCTGATTTCGGCAAGAACATTATCATCAGTCTGCAGCGCCGCGATCGAGGCCTCCTGCACTGCCTGGAACACGCCTGAGTCAAGGTTCGACTTGATCTTGCCAAGACCGGCTATCACATCCTTATGGCCGACCGCAAAGCCAATCCTCCAGCCGGTCATGTTATAGGTCTTCGAAAGGGAATGCATCTCAATGCCGACTTCCTTTGCTCCGTCCAACTCCATAAAGCTCATCGGCTTTTCATTGTCAAAGTAGATCTCGCTGTATGCAGCATCGTGACAGACGATGATATCATGTTTCCCGGCAAGCTCTATCACCTCTTCGTAGAACTTCCGCGGCGCACAGGCAGATGTCGGATTATTCGGATAGTTGATGTACATAAGCCGGGCCCTTTTAAGGATTTCGGCAGGAATTGATTTGAGGTCAGGCAGAAAATTATTCTTTTCGACAAGGGGCATTATATAGCTCTCGCCGCCGGCAAAAAGGGTGCCTACCGGATAGACCGGGTACCCAGGAGACGGGACAAGAACCACATCTCCCGGCTCCACAAAGGCAAGCGGAATATGACCGATGCCTTCCTTTGACCCGATCAGGGAGAGCACCTCGGTCCTTGCATCGAGGTCAACATTAAAACGCTGCTTATACCATGCAGCAACAGCCTCGCGAAAGGAGAGCATTCCCTCATACGATGGATACCGGTGATGCTCAGGATTCTCGACCGCTCTTTTCATGGCGTCAACAATATGCTTTGGCGTAGGCATGTCAGGGTCGCCGATGCTGAGGTCTATCAGGTCAACACCCTTTGCCCTTGCCTCCTGTTTCATCTTGTCTATGGTGGCAAAAAGATAGGGCGGAATACTCTTCACTCGTGATGCAAGCTTAACGGTAATGCTCGGTTTCAAGGGTCCCTCCGGTATATATAAGGTCTGGTTTTTCGGTACAGGATTATAGCAGAAACGTCAGGCAAGTAACTAACGTCCTTTGAAAAGAGGTTTCTTCTTTTTGATGAAGGCGCTGGTCCCTTCCTTGAAATCATCGGCAGATGCGATCAGCCCAAAGTAGTCGGCACCGAGCCGGGCTGATTCATCCAGGGACATATCCAGACCCCTGTGCATCGCTTCCCAGGTCATCCTGACCGCAAGAGGAGCCTGCGCAAGAATCTCCTGCAGAAGAGCTTCTGTCTCTGCAATCAGCTCTTCAGGTTCCGCAACCCTGTTTACAAGCCCGAATTCCAAAGCCTCCTGCGAGCTGATCATCTTGCCTGTCAGAAGCATCTCTGCAGCACGACCTTTGCCGATCAGGCGGGAAAGACGTGTCGTGCCTCCCCATCCAGCTACGGCACCTATGCGCACTTCAGGATGTCCAAGCCTGGCAGTATTGACCGCTACCCTGAGGGTGCAGGCCTCGGCGAGTTCAAGGCCGCCGCCAAGGGCATAACCGTTGATAGCGGCTATAACCGGCTTGCCCAGATTCTCTATCCGGGCGTATGTTTTTACGGCGAGTTGAGCGAGGGCCCGTATTTCGAGGGGATCAGCAGAACTGAAAAATCCAATATCAGCACCGGCAGAAAAAGCCTTTTGTCCTGCACCTGTGATAATTACTGCCCGGACAGAGTCGTCCGTCCTTACAGAATCAAGGAGATGCCCGAGCCGTTCGAGCATCTCCCTGTTGATCGTATTAAGCACGTCAGGCCGGTTAAGAACAAGATAGGCAATGCCTGACTTCCTTCTTAACAGAACTGTCAACCGTTGTTTATGCTTTACCATCCATACGCCTCAGTATACGTCTTTATGCTGCCCAACAATAGCTCAGCCCAAAACCGTCACGCTGCTCGCCTGAGGACCTTTGGCTCCCAGTTCCTCGGCAAAACGCACTTTCATGCCGATTTTGAGCTTCTCAAAACCCTTATTCAGCACACTGTTTTCGTGGAAATAAACCTCGCTGCCATCAACCTTGGCAAGAAAACCATACCCCTTATCAAGAAAGAGGGAAGCGATCTTGCCATGAGGAGCCTCATCGTGGTGCTTCACTTCCCTGCGCTGCTGGGCAACGAATTCCTCGATCTTACGTTTTGCGGCATTGAAGGAATCCCTGACGGCCACATACAGGTCTTCATTCGGTTCACGCTTTATTACAATCTCGCTGCCCGGCACTTTAAGGTCGATATTGACATTGTATAGTCTGCCGTCATGTGAATGACGATGAGGAGCTTCAACAACAACTCTGCATTTGATGATCTGATCGCAAAAGTTTTCGAGCTTTTCAACCTTCTCTGTAATCTCCGCCTTGATTGCATCTGTGAGTTCAAAATCCCGCGCCGTGATCTGCAATGAAAGCTTCATAACCTGTCCTCCATCAATATATATTTACGGTCCTTCTGATTTCATACTATCAGGCAAAGCAGGGCATGTCAACGATTGACGCACTCTCTGGAGCAGGCTACAATAGAGATATGAAACAGGCATTTATAAAGTGGATTATGAATACCATCGCGATCATGCTCGCGGTCAAATTTGTGCCGGGCATTATCTATTCCGGCCAGTGGTGGGGCATCCTGATCGTGGGGGTCCTCTTCGGTCTGGTAAACACATTCCTGCGGCCTTTTATCAAGCTTTTTACCTTTCCCCTGCTCATCCTTTCGCTGGGACTCTTCACCTTTGTGATCAATGCAATGATGCTCAGCATCACGTCATGGCTTTCCGGCCAGTTCCAGCTCGGGTTTCATGTTGACGGATTTAAGCCTGCATTTTGGGGAGCACTCGTCATAAGCATTGCGAGCATGGTCCTCGGCTGCCTCATGCCCTCAGAGGAAGATAAGAAATAGTCCTTTCGGAACAGATTGATCAACAGCCAGACTGTTAAACGTGAGAACGCTTCTGCCTAACCCTGCTTTTTCTGATCTGCGGCTTCCTGGCCTTACCTGAGGTACGTTTGACCTTTGAAGCGTCATAGTCCGCGCTGGTTATATAGACGACAGGCTCTTCGAGGTGGTTGATCACGCGCGCACCGAGGGCCATCAGATTCGCGGTCTCACTCCATAAAAGTACGCGAACCGGCTCGCCCAGCAGGGCGACAATGAGAGTACAGCTTCCTCAGTCTCGAGCACTGACAAAGCAGTGCCGCGCATCTCTGGTGTACCCGGTCTTGCCCAGTATGAGGTCCTGATCAGACCAGAGCAGATGGTTCGTATTACTGATCTTCTTTGTTCTGCCATCGACAGTCGATATTTCAGCGACACGTGTTCCGAGGATTTCCTGCAGCAGGGGATGCCTGAGCGCCTCCCGCATGATCTGAGCCAGCTCCAAAGCCGTTGTATACTGACCGGGCCCTGGAAGACCGTTTGGGTTAATGAACCGGGTATTGTACAGACCGAGAGAAGCCGCCTTCATGTTCATAAGTTCTACAAAACCCTCTTCAGAGCCTGCCACAGCCTCGGCTAATGCAACGGCAGCATCATTTGCTGATCTGATCAGTGCCGCATGGAGCAATGCCTTGATCGTTAAGGTAAAGCCAGGCCGGAGTCCTACCTTCGTGGGAGGTGCGGCAGCTGCCCGCGCGCTCACCGTGACTATATCATCGGGACGCATCCTGTCGAGCACCACCAGCGCAGTCATCAGTTTCGTCGTGCTTGCGGGAAAAAGCCTGAGTTCGGGATTCTTTGCGAAGAGAACCCTGCCTGTTCCAGCCTCCATTACGACCGCTCCCCTCGCCTTTATCTCTTCTCCGAAGGCCGTGGAAACAGATAGCAAAAGGCAGAACGCCAGGGACAAAAAGGCGGAAAGAACTGATGCAGTGATTTTTTTTATCTCGGTTATATGTCTCATAGTCAAAAGTCTTACAATTAATTTCATCGGCATCTTCCCGTTGATACGCACTATATAAAGTGTACCCATTTCATACAGTGAATTGCAATAAAATGCCGATAACCCGAGCTAAAATAATTATGGCATCAATGCTATATAATCCGTGAGCTATAATCTGCAAAATGAATAAAGATAATTAGAAAAAAAACAGTGTGCAGAGAAAAATAAATAACGCTGCATAGCTCAAAAAATCTCAGTTACCCTGTTATCCCCATTACGGAGGGCATTTACCGCAGACTGAGGCAAAGAGCGTGGTGCTCAGATAGCGGTCACCGCGGTCAGGGAGAATGACGACTATGATACCTTTCTTCAACTGCTCAGCCATTCTCAGGGCTCCGAACATTGCAGCGCCGCTGCTCATGCCGACGAATAGCCCTTCCTTGACCGCGAGCTTGCGGGTAGTCTCAAAGGCGTCCTCGTCATTCACATTGATCTTCTCGTCTATTGCCGAACTGTTATAGATCTTCGGCACAATAGATTCCTGCATGTTCTTCAGCCCCTGAATGCGGTGGCCCAGAAGCGGCTCCACACCCACGATCCTGATATTTTTATTGAACTCCTTCAGCCTCCGGCCAGCTCCCATGATCGTACCGGTCGTGCCCATGCCGGAGACAAACATATCCAGTTTGCCGCCTGTCTGCTCAATAATCTCTTTACCGGTTGTCTCGTAATGCGCCCTGATGTTTGAGTTATTGTCGAACTGGTTCGGCATGAAATAGTCCTTCGGATGCTCACTGACTATCTTGCGCGCAAGGCGTATCGCTCCGTCAGTGCCTTCGTTGCCCGGGCTGAGCAGAAGCTCCGCACCAAAGGCCTCGAGCACTTTCCTCCGTTCAAGGCTCACACACTCAGGCATCACCAGTTTCACCCGGTACCCTTTTGCTGCGCCGACCATGGCAAGGCCTATACCCGTATTGCCAGAGGTCGCCTCAAGAATCGTGTCGCCTTTTTTAATCAGGCCGGCATCTTCGGCGTCCTTTATCATGTAATGGGCGATCCGGTCCTTGACCGAGCCTCCAGGGTTGTTGCCTTCAAGCTTTGCGAAAATTTCCACTTCCGGCATAGGATTGATCACCTCAATCTTTACCAGAGGCGTGTTGCCGATGCAGTCGATGACGCTCATTTCCCCCCCGATATCTCTTTAAGGTTTTCACAGGCATTTTTATTGCCCTGCTCGCAGGCATACTTAAAATCAGCCATTGCCTTGTTCAGATACGCAATACCCCGGGACATATAGGCGTTGCTGTCGCTCGGCTTCAGCGAAAGCACCTTATTGTAATCCTCGATCGCAAGGTCATATTTGCCCATTCCGCGGTACGCTATGCCGCGATTGTAGTATGCCTCGACAAGCTTGGGGCTCAGAACAAGCACCTTTGAAAAGTCATTGATCGACCTTTCGTAATCGCCCTTTCTCAAATATGCCAGGCCACGGCTATTCAGCGCGTCCGCCCGCTCGGACCGGTCCGACACAACCCGGCTGAAATCGCTTATTGCCTCGTCGTATTTCCCTTTTTTGTAAAAAGCCGTGGCCCGACTGTAATATGCCTCGATCAAATCAGGATATCGCTCGATCACCCTGTTATAGTCCTTAATTGCCGCGTCGTAATTGCCTTCATTAAAGCTTTCGTTGGCCCTGTCATAGACCGTCTGGATCTCCTGATCAGCGGCAAAGGCGAGCGAGGCAACGCTCAGGGTCAGGCAGATAATAATTGTAATATATAGTTTCATGGTCGCTCCGTTTAGCGCAGGAATAAATTTGATTATAACAGAACAACTGATATTTTGAGGCGCTTCCGGGCCGGCAGCTGTTGACCTCAGGCATGATTAATGATAGGCTGAAAGAAAACAATACAGGAGGTTCACATGTTTTACGAAGATGACAATACAGGCCCGGCCATTTTGGTATCATTTCTTGTCGGCGGCATTGTTGGTGCAGGTCTTGCTCTGCTTTTCGCGCCGCAGGCCGGCAGAAAAACAAGGAAGCAGATCGCAGAGCTTGCAGATGACGTCAAGGACTATGCAGCGGACTACACAAAGAAACTGAAAGACAAGATCGCCTAACGCAAGGGTTTAAAAAAGAGCACGGCAAGGGGCGGAACCACGATCTCCATAGAGCAGGGCTGGCCATGCCACGGGATGGCAGCAGACTGCAGACCGCCCTGATTGCCGAGGTTGCTGCCCCAGTATTCACGGGAATCACTGTTTAAAATCTCACGGTAATATACTGCTTCAGGCACGCCAACCCGGTATGCATCCTTCGGCACCGGGGTAAAGTTGCAGACAACCACAATATGGTCACCAGGCGACTTTGCACGCCTGATAAAAGAGACAATGCAGTTGTCCGTATCGCGGAAATCGATCCACTCAAAGCCCTGCCAGTCATAATCCATATCAAAAAGTGCCGGCTCAGATCTATAAAGGCGGTTCAGGTCCTGCATATATCTCTGCAGCCTGCTGTGCTGCCGGTATTGCGTGAGATGCCAGTCAAGGCTCTGATCAAAGTTCCACTCAACCCACTGGCCGAACTCTCCTCCCATGAAAAGAAGTTTTTTGCCCGGATGGCCGAACATGAACCCGTAAAAAAGTCTGAGGTTGGCAAACTTCTGCCATGTATCTCCCGGCATTTTGTTGAGCATGGAGCGTTTTCCATGCACCACTTCGTCATGAGAGAGGACAAGCACGAAGTTTTCGGAAAACGCATAGAGCAGTCCAAAGGTAAGATTATTCTGATGATATTTCCTGTATAGAGGGTCCTTTGTCACATAATCGAGCATATCGTTCATCCAGCCCATGTTCCACTTCATATCAAAACCGAGGCCGCCAAGATACACAGGCTTGGTCACACTGGGCCAGGCTGTGGACTCCTCTGCTATGGTCAGGATGCCGGGGAAGTACCCATGTGTTACTTCATTGAACTGTTTGATGAAATCGATTGCCTCAAGGTTCTCTCTGCCGCCGTATTTGTTCGGTATCCATTCGCCCTCCTCCCTGGAATAGTCGAGATAGAGCATGGAAGCGACTGCGTCAACACGGAGGCCGTCGATATGATATTTCTCGATCCAAAAGAGTGCGTTTGAGATCAGGAAATTGCGGACCTCGTTTCTGCCATAGTTGAAAATGAGTGTGCCCCAATCCCGATGCTCGCCTTTTTTGGGGTCCTCGTGTTCATAGAGACAGGTGCCGTCAAAGAACCCCAGGCCGTGACCGTCCTTGGGGAAATGCGCAGGCGCCCAGTCAAGGATCACGCCGATGCCGCTTCGGTGGCATTCATCGATAAAATGCATAAACTCCTCAGGCGTGCCATGCCTGCTTGTCGGGGCAAAGTATCCTACGGTCTGGTATCCCCACGACGCGTCAAGCGGATGCTCGCAGACAGGAAGCAGTTCTATATGGGTATATCCCATCTCTTTCACATACGGTATCAGGGTGTCGGCAAGTTCGCTGTAGGTAAGAAACCTGCTATTTTCATCAGGCACCCTCATCCATGAGCCGAGGTGAACTTCATAGATCGAAACAGGAGACTGCAGCCAATTCTTTTGAGGACGTTCTTCGATCCAGGCGCTGTCATTCCAGGTATAGGTATTGATGTCACGGACAACCGAGGCGCTTTTCGGCCGCTGTTCGAAAAAGAATGCATAGGGATCAGACTTTTCGGCCTCGAAGTTGTTATAGCGCGACTTGATTAAGAACTTATAGACCTCCCCGCTGCCGATACCGGGGATAAACAGCTCCCATATGCCTGACTGGCCGAGAAGACGCATCGGATGCCGCCTTCCGTCCCAATTGTTGATATTCCCGATAACACTCACGTTCGAAGCATTAGGGGCCCAAACAGCGAAGTGCACTCCGCTGACGCCACATATCTCGGTTACGTGGGCTCCGAGCTTCTCATACTTCTTATAGTGAGTTCCTTCACCAATCAGATGCAGATCAAAGTCAGTAAGTACCGGTGCAAAAGAAAACGGGTCCCTGAACTCTTCTTCCGTATCATCGTATTTTTTAATTTTGATGCGATAGGGGAAAGGGATGAGCGCAGATGTCTTTGCGACAAAAAAGTCGAACCGATAGGTATTTCCCATCGGATAAAGCGACCCGCTCTTCTCATCAATAACCCATGCAGCCTTAGCCTCAGGAAGAAATGCCCTGACCTCAACATGCTTGCTGCCGTCTTCGCTCACAACATGCATGCCGAGCACTGAAAAAGGGTCTGCGTGGTTGCCGTTTACGATCTTTCTGATATTTTCCTGAATTCCCATTGAGCTACGCTAATGCCTCCATCTGCGTTTATTGTATATCATATGCACTGTTTCGTCGATATCTGTTTAACCAGCAACAAAAAAAGCCCTGCAGGTCATGCAGGGCTTTGAAAAAGACAGATTCAAAAACAATCAGGGCTTCTTTATCCCTTCCCGCGCAATGGCGATCTTGCCAGTACGGACAAACTCCTTGATGCCCATGGGTCTGAGGAGCTCCACAAAGGCCTCGATCTTCTTCTCTTCACCGGTAACCTCAATCGTATAGGTCTTGGGGCTCGAATCGACAATCCTGCCCCGGAAGATATCAGCGATCCTGAGAACCTCTGCCTTGTCCTCCTGGCGCGGTGAGACCTTG
Organism: Nitrospirota bacterium; assembly: GCA_016235245.1. NCBI lineage: Bacteria > Pseudomonadati > Nitrospirota > Nitrospirota bacterium. Next base: position 107,400 of record JACRLO010000034.1, read on the forward strand.
ATCATGACCATCTCCCTCTCCACGTGGTCAAGTTCGGTCATGTCCACAACCTTGATCACATCGATCAGTTTGTTCAGCTGCTTGTTGATCTGCTCGACGATCCAGTCGTCGCCGCTTGTAACGATCGTCATGACCGAAACATTAGGGTCAATGGTTTCGCCCACCGAGAGGCTCTCGATATTATAGCCCCTTCCGCTAAACAGCCCTGATATCCTCGAAAGGACACCGAATTTATTTTCGACAAGAATAGATATGGTATGTCTCATGGCTTTCCTCTTATCCTCTCGTTATTTCACTGCCTTGAGTTTCTTCTCAGGCTTCTTCACGTCTTCTTCCCGGAACAGCATCTGGTCGATGGCAGCCCCTGCAGGCACCATCGGATAGACCTTCTCGGTCCAGTCGATCACAAAATCCATAAATACCGGCCGCTTGATCGCAAAGGCCTCCTTCAGCACCGGCACGACCTCTGATTTCTTTGTCGCCCTGAGCCCGACCGCGCTGTACGCCTCTGCTATCTTCACAAAATCCGGCACCGTATCATGCAGCTTGGTGTGCGAGTACCTCTCCTGAAAGAAGAGCTCCTGCCACTGACGCACCATGCCGAGGAAGCGGTTATTCAGAATCGCCACCTTTACCGGCAGCTTGTTGATGACCGCAGTCGCCAGTTCCTGGATGTTCATCTGAATGCTGCCGTCACCGGCAATATCAATGACCAGTTTGTTCGGAAACGCAAGCTGCGCACCAATGGCCGCAGGCAGGCCGTAACCCATGGTGCCGAGGCCTCCTGAGGAGAGCCATGTCCTCGGCTTGTCATACTTATAGAACTGTGCTGCCCACATCTGGTTCTGGCCGACCTCGGTCGCGATGATCGCATCGCCCTTGGTCAGCTCGTTGATCTTCTCAATGACATACTGCGGTTTGATCACATCCGCATCCCTGTCATAGTCCATGGGATGCTCTTTTTTCCAGACATCGATCTGCTTTGTCCATGCCTTTCTCACCTCAGCCCAGGGATCTTTCACCTCTTCATGGATCACCTTGTTCATGACCGTGAGCACACGCTTCACATCACCGACGATCGGCAGATCAACACGCACGTTCTTCCTGATCGAGGTGGGGTCGATATCAATATGAATGATCTTTGCATTCGGTGCGAAAGCGTCTATCTTGCCGGTGACCCGGTCATCAAAACGCATACCGATCGCGATCAGAAGGTCCGAGTCCTGCACTGCCTTATTGGCAAAATAGGTGCCGTGCATGCCTAACATGCCCAAAGACAGCTTATGCGATCCGGGAAACCCGCCGAGGCCCATCATCGTCATGGTCACCGGCACACCAGTTGTCTCTGCAAACTCCCTCAGTTCCTTTGAGGCATCCGACGATATGACGCCGCCGCCTGCTATGATCAAAGGCTTCTTCGCCTTGGCTATCATATGCGCAGCCTGGGTAATCATATACTTATTGCCCTCATATGTGGGGTTATAGCTTCTGATCTTGACCTGATCCGGCCAGTGGAATTCAGCCTTGCTGGTGGTCACGTCTTTTGGCAGGTCTATAAGCACCGGGCCGGGTCTGCCCGTACTGGCGATATGAAATGCCTCCTTTATCGTAAGAGCAAGGTCGCTGACGTTCTTTACGAGAAAATTATATTTTGTGCAGGGTCTTGTGATGCCAACAATGTCCGCTTCCTGGAACGCGTCATTGCCGATCAGCATGGTGGGAACCTGTCCGGTAATGACCACCATCGGGATCGAATCCATGGCAGCGGTCGCAATGCCGGTGACCGTGTTCGTGGCACCCGGCCCTGAAGTCACCAGCGCTACACCTACCTTGCCTGTTGCGCGCGCATAGCCGTCTGCTGAATGAACAGCGCCCTGCTCATGGCGCGTTAATATAAGCTGAAGCTCCTTTTCGTCATGGAGAAGGTCGAAGATATTCAGCACAACGCCTCCCGGGTACCCGAACAGGTGCTTAACGCCTTCCTTCTTCAGTGATTCTAAAAGGATCTCTGAGCCAGTCATCTTCATTGTTCTACCGCTCCCCGGTCAGACATTCAGCTTCCGACCAATTATGAAATTTCGCATATTGTATCACAGAAAACCCTGTTAACTTCAACAAAAGGAAGTCATTCAGCGCACGATGGCGCCTTCATTTGCCGAACTCACAAGCTTGGCATAGCGCGAAAGATACCCTTTCGTGATCTTCGGAGACGGCTGTTTCCATGCCTTCAGCCTCTTCGTTATCTCCTGATCGCCCAGCTTCAGCTCAATTTCCCGCTCTGCTATATCAATACTGATCCGGTCACCATTTTTGACAATGGCAATAGGACCGCCTTCCATCGCCTCAGGCGATACATGGCCGATACAGGGGCCTCTCGTGCCGCCAGAGAACCTCCCGTCCGTGATAAGCGCTACAGACTCGCTCAGCCCCATGCCTGCAATCGCTGCGGTAGGTGCGAGCATCTCTCTCATACCAGGACCGCCTTTAGGGCCCTCATAGCGGACAACAACAACATGGCCTGCCTTTACCTTTCCGGCATGGATAGCGGTCATAGCAGCTTCCTCGGAATCAAACACTATTGCAGTGCCTTCGAACTGCATCATGTTCTTGCTCACGGCAGACTGTTTTACCACAGCGCCTCCCGGAGCCAGATTGCCTTTCAGTATGGCAATACCACCCTCCTTATGGTAGGCCTTGTCGATCGGGCGGATAACATCTTCATCAAAAATCTCAGCCTCACCTGCAATATCATGGATGGCCTTTCCGTTGACGGTTATCGTATTGTGCAGCTTCTTTCCGAGTCTTTTGAGCACTGCCGGAATGCCGCCTGCATAATCGAGATCTTCCATATAGTTCTTTCCACCCGGAAGCATGTCCGTGATATGCGGCGTCTTTTTCGAAAGCCGGTCAAAGGTCTCAAGCGGAAGCTTTATGCCAGCATCGTGGGCTATTGCCGGTATATGAAGCACGGTGTTGGTCGAACCACCCAGGGCAAGGTCAACCATAATCGCATTCTCAAACGCCTTCATGGTCATAATCTTCCTCGGTGTAATGTTTTTCTGCACGAGATCCACGATCTTTATTCCACTATCAAAGGCTATCCTCCGCTTTTTTGAGGATACGGCAAGGGCTGTTGCACACCCGGTAAGGCTCATGCCGATAGCTTCAGTGATACAGGCCATGGTGTTTGCCGTGTACATGCCCTGGCAGGACCCTGCTCCGGGACAGGCGCACATCTCAAGGTTATCCAGTTCATCCTTCTTGATAAGCCCCTTCCGGAATTTACCGACCGCCTCGAACGTGTCGCTCGTAAGGTTCAGCCGCCTGCCCTTGTAGTGGCCAGAGAACATGGGGCCTGCGGTCACCACGATGCAGGGGATATTCAGCCTGCCAGCCGCCATAAGCATGCCAGGGGTTATCTTGTCACAATTCGTCAGGAGTACGAGACCGTCAAGCTGGTGCGCAGAGGCGACCGTCTCTACCATATCGGCTATGAGTTCGCGCGAGGCAAGGGAGTAATGCATACCGCTATGGCCCATGGCAATGCCGTCGCAAATGCCGGGAACGCCGAAGAAAAAGGGATACCCTCCGCCGGTATGGACTCCCTTTTCGATGAACCGTTCGAGGTCCCGCATGCCGGTGTGGCCGGGGATAAGATCGGTAAAACTTGTGGCAACACCGATGAACGGCTTGCCCATCTCGGATTTGGATATGCCGGTGGCATACAGCAGCGCCCGGTGAGGAACCCGGTCAATGCCTTTCTTGATAATATCGCTTTTCATGAAAGATCCCTGCCTTTACACTCTGGAGTTTTTCCCGCTGATTGCAGTCCGGCGATGATAAGAAATACCTCATCGCCTTATTCTGATATTATCAGGATAAGCGAAAAAGTCTGCAAGTTCTTGGCAGTAATTAATTCATATTATATTTGGGAGCCCGCTATCGTGCAGGTCATTTCTTCTCGAATATATAAATCATTGCTTTGAGCGCCGCTTCATCGATATTGCCGGCAAAAACCTGATTTGTGCTCACCTCTAACGACGGTCTGAGCGCCCCGGCTGCCACGGACGCATATTTCTTCGTAAGGATCTCGTTCCAGGTTTTATCGAATATTTTAATGACAGACGAAAATTCAGTGCCGATCTTCACATGATTATACGTCAGATAAAAGTATTTGCTGTCAGACTTGAACCCGGTAACGTATCCCTCGGTATATCCGGCTTCAGCACTGACGATCCTGCTGTCCTTGACACTGAAATTAGGATCCATCCTTACCATCAGCAGGCTGGCCGGGATCGTCCATACGACATTATCATTGTTGATGCTGCTCGGTCCGACTGCTGTTTGCACGGTAACATAGTAATAGCCATCGGCAAAGAGAATGCTCGCCTGTCTGGCTTCGCCGTCAGCATATGCTGAGAGATCAAGGTCGTATGCCGTCACCCCTGCAGAGAAATCCACGGGCTGAAAGTTCTTGCTGAATTTCCTGAGGCGGTATCTTGTTGCTCCTGATTGCGCCAGCGTGGATTTGATCCTCTTCATAACGTAGACCTCATTGCCGTTTACCATGGGAGCCGGATCGTCCGTTTTTTCATCCCCTTCTGCAGCTACCGTAAACTTCGTGCTCTGCGTAATCACGCCGGTATAGGCAGTCCTCGCAAAGGTATCGTCGAGTGTATATTTGGCCCCGAAAAGATACGTTTTGTTCTGCGCATCATTGCAGGTTTCATAAAACGCGTAGAGATACGGGCCGTCTGAGATGACCCGTATGTCCGTTGGATCACCATAGGTCGGGTCTGTTGATACCAGAACCGCCGTGGAAACTACAGACGACATGTTGCGGTCATAAACAACAACATTAAAAGACCTGGAGGGGGATATTGACAGGTAAAGAATGAATACCCTGTCAGGCGTAACGATGATTTCAGGACGTGAGGCATTCGCAATTTCGATTGTTTTACTGAGGCTCAAAGATTGTATGTCAGGGTCGGAAGAAGGTGTCGAATTACTGGTCGATGCGAGCACGGTCAGCGTTGTGCTGCCGGAATGCGCTCCCCTTGCAGCGGCTAGGGTAATCAGACCGGCTGAAACGGGTGTGACAAGTCCGGAAATGTTCACCGTTGCCACAGCGCTGTTTGACGAAGTCCAGGTTACCGTCGAAGTCAGGTCCTGCGTGCTGTTGTCCGAATACGTTCCGGTTGCCATGAACTGTTGTGTACTTCCGACCGTGACGCTCGTGTTAGATGGCGTTATGGCTATTGAAACTAGCTCTGAAGATGTATTGCTGCCACCATTATCGCTGCCCCTACCGCCACCACCGCATGCAAACAGCGTCGCCACTAATAGCACAGACACGATCATTCTTAGTTTCATTACCGCACCTCCACGAACACCGGATTTTCGTTAACTGTTAGCGTTATCGTGCCGTTTGACGCCGCTACGGTCTCTGTCCTGAATGCCGTCGCATAGTCGGTCACGTCTTTGC